>NZ_LZHB01000002.1:0-135358 GCF_001690345.1 Gilliamella sp. Gris3-2 | reverse complement strand
GAATTCGATTTGATTTACAGAAAGAGAATATTTGGGTGTCACGCCGTTACATTGCTCGGGTGATGAAAGCCTTATTGCTGGTATCAAAATACACCGTTAAACGTTATCAATCTCATACTACGGAAGTGAATGAAACCGCCACAGAAAACCACCTGCAACGACAATTTGATGTAGGTGATAAAAAACAAATTGTTGTTGCGGATTTAACCTATATTCAAGTTAAGCAACGTTGGAACTATTTATGTGTTTTAGTGAACTTATCCGATAGGCAAATTGTCGGTTATCATGTTGGTCAACATAAAACAGCAGAGCTTGTTATGTCGGCATTAAGTCAAATTAAACTGCCATTATCAAAATTGGATTTATTTCATTCAGACCGCGGTAAAGAGTTTGATAATCGGTTATTAGCGGATTGTTTTAAGACATTTAATATCACGCATTCATTAAGCAAGAAAGGGTGTCCATATGACAATGCGGTAGCGGAAGCGACATTTAAAACAATTAAAACGGAATTTGTAAAAGGCCAACGTTTCAACTCAACAGCTGAGTTACAACGCGCTTTTTCGGCTTATGCTTATTGGTATAATCATAAACGATTACATTCTTCGTTAGGCTACTTGCCTCCCGTTGAATTTAAAAAACACTTACCCCTTAATTTTTTTGTTTGAAAATGTGTTGCCATTCCATTTTTTACGATAAAGAAGATTTAGCTTCAAATAAAACCTATCTATTTTATTTATCTTTCAAGCTCAATAAAAAGCCGCGGTAAATAGCAATAAATTGGCCTTTTTTATCGGCAAGCTCTTTTAGGTTTTTCGCATGTATTGCGATATGCATAAACCAGCCATTGAGTAAGTTTTTAAGCACATCATCATCATAAGCTTTAAGTTGGTTCTCTTGGATCAATTTGCTGACAATGGCGTTTACCTTACCAGTAATGTATTCAAGGCTAATTTTTTCAAGTTCATTCCAACCAATGATAGGCATCACTTCTTGGATAGGGATAAGGTTTTTATTATTATCAATAATATAATCAAGATAATGTTCAAATATACTTTCTAAGGCAGACCAACCATTTGTTAAATCAGTTTTTGTTGTGATGTAGGCATCAATCATAATTAATTGCTGCTTATAACAGGCACTGAGTAATTGTTTTTTATTTTTAAAGTGATGATAAAAGGCACCTTTGGTCACCAACGCTTTTCCCGAGATCTCATCTATTGAAACAGCTTGATAGCCTTTTTCAACAAACAATATTCGTGCTGAGTTAACCAGTGATTGATAGGTACTCTTAAAATTTTCTTGTTGATGATTTTTATTTTCCATGATAGATTTAAAATAACATACCGTCAGTATGTTTATGGTATCATGATGATGTGGTCGTGACAATCTTAAGAACATTTAGGTTATTTTATGTATATTGAACAGCATTCTCGCTATCAAAATAAAGCTAATAACATCCAATTAAGATATGATGATAAGCAGTTTCATACAACGGTTATCAAAGATGTTCTATTATGGATTGAACATAATTTAGATCAGTCTTTACTGCTTGATGATGTGGCGAATAAAGCGGGTTATACCAAGTGGTATTTTCAGCGGCTGTTCAAAAAAGTAACAGGGGTCACACTGGCTAGCTATATTCGTGCTCGTCGTTTGACGAAAGCGGCTGTTGAGTTGAGGTTGACGAAAAAAACTATCCTTGAGATCGCATTAAAATATCAATTTGATTCCCAACAATCTTTTACACGTCGATTTAAGTACATTTTTAAGGTTACACCAAGTTATTATCGGCGTAATAAATTATGGGAATTGGAGGCAATGCACTGAGAGATCCCCTCATAATTTCCCCAAAGCGTAACCATGTGTGAATAAATTTTGAGCTAGTAGGGTTGCAGCCACGAGTAAGTCTTCCCTTGTTATTGTGTAGCCAGAATGCCGCAAAACTTCCATGCCTAAGCGAACTGTTGAGAGTACGTTTCGATTTCTGACTGTGTTAGCCTGGAAGTGCTTGTCCCAACCTTGTTTCTGAGCATGAACGCCCGCAAGCCAACATGTTAGTTGAAGCATCAGGGCGATTAGCAGCATGATATCAAAACGCTCTGAGCTGCTCGTTCGGCTATGGCGTAGGCCTAGTCCGTAGGCAGGACTTTTCAAGTCTCGGAAGGTTTCTTCAATCTGCATTCGCTTCGAATAGATATTAACAAGTTGTTTGGGTGTTCGAATTTCAACAGGTAAGTTAGTTGCTAGAACCCATGGCTCCTTTGCCGACGCTGAGTAGATTTTAGGTGACGGGTGGTGACAATGAGTCCGTGTCGAGCGCTGATTTTTTCGGCCTTTAGAGCGAGATTTATACAATAGAATTTGGCATGAGATTGGATTGCTTTTAGTCAGCCTCTTATAGCCTAAAGTCTTTGAGTGACTAGATGACATATCATGTAAGTTGCTGATAGGTTTCCAGTTTTCCGCTCCTAGGTCTGCATATTGTACTTTTCCTCTTACTCGACTTAACCAGTACCAACCCAGCTTCTCAACGGATTTATACCATGGCACTTTAAAGCCAGCATCACTGACAATGAGCGGTGTGGTGTTACTCGGTAGAATGCTCGCAAGGTCGGCTAGAAATTGGTCATGAGCTTTCTTTGAACATTGCTCTGAAAGCGGGAACGCTTTCTCATAAAGAGTAACAGAACGACCGTGTAGTGCGACTGAAGCTCGCAATACCATAAGTCGTTTTTGCTCACGAATATCAGACCAGTCAACAAGTACAATGGGCATCGTATTGCCCGAACAGATAAAGCTAGCATGCCAACGGTATACAGCGAGTCGCTCTTTGTGGAGGTGACGATTACCTAACAATCGGTCGATTCGTTTGATGTTATGTTTTGTTCTCGCTTTGGTTGGCAGGTTACGGCCAAGTTCGGTAAGAGTGAGAGTTTTACAGTCAAGTAATGCGTGGCAAGCCAACGTTAAGCTGTTGAGTCGTTTTAAGTGTAATTCGGGGCAGAATTGGTAAAGAGAGTCGTGTAAAATATCGAGTTCGCACATCTTGTTGTCTGATTATTGATTTTTCGCGAAACCATTTGATCATATGACAAGATGTGTATCCACCTTAACTTAATGATTTTTACCAAAATCATTAGGGGATTCATCAGTGCTTGGTATAGAAATATTTTTTTCGGAAAGATATCTTTTTAAGTACGTCATAACCTCATCGCTATCTATTTTTTTATCAAGTCCCAAAGAAGCAATAATCAATAGTATTTCTGAATCATCACCTTGCATAACTTGTTTTTCAGCCCAATCAATTATTAGGCCACTAGAATAAAAATATTCTGATGGTGAACCATAATATTGATTAAATCTATAAAGCGATAAAATTTCATCGAGAGATAAATTACTCAATTTTAAAACCTTTTATTTATAAGAAAATACCCATTTAATGTATCTTATCTTACATAAGCGAACAACAAAAAAACGCCCAAATTAGGCGGTTCATAGGTTAACAAATATTAACTACGAGCTAGTTCTTCGGCTTTGGGTAGCCAATCTTGACTAGTATTGATATTAAGCTCTACGTTGGTCCTCATCCCTTTATTTGCTCTTTTACGCATGTAGTCTTTACCGTTTTCTTTCATTGCATAATTAAGCGATGTGCCAAATTGCGTTAGTGATAGCGGATTGTTTAAACCTGTATTGCGGATGTATTCAATATAAGCATGATATAAATATTTTCGGGGGTTAAAGGGCATTATTCCCATATTGCCAATAAACATACCATTGGGATAATCAAGCGCATCAAGATAACTACAAAAATCTACCAAGTGGTCAGATTCGCGTTTAATCGCCGTCGCTTCATCTGATTGTTGTTGCTGGTGTAGTCTTTCTTTAGCTTCTGCTGGACTGGTAAACTCATTTAATAGCAACCTCACAATTGAGGGGAGTTCTTGCTCTATTTTGCTAACCAAGTTTAAATCTCGCTCTTTTTCAGGGATGACCTCGCCAAAGTGAAAGATAACTCTACGCCGTGATATACCGCCGTTACGCTCGTTAAATCTCATTGCCTCGTTATTGATAACCAAGACTACCGCAGGGATTTTACAAGAATAGGGTTGTTTGTGTTTTGGGTCTATTGCGACTTCATCACCGCCAGTAATTGCTTTTAATCCTGCGCCACTACCCATATATCGCGGTTGGTCTGGTAAAATGATAAGAGAGTAACCAACTACTAAGGCCCTATCTCTTGCCTTTTCCAGTGATTCCATTGTGCCTATAACAGTGTTATTCTTGCCCGATAACATAGTTGCGATTTCAGCAAAAACACTTTTACCGCTACCGCCTGCGCCTGTAACCTCTAAGAATAATTGCCAGTCATGACGATTAGCCAATATCATATATAGCGCGGCTAAGATATTTTTAGCCTTATCTTGATTGCCTGATGCTCTTTTTAGCCATTTAGCGAAGTTTGGCGCGTGAGTATCAAAAGATTCATTTTCTTTGGCGGGGTAATAATCAATATCATTACTCACCAATAACCAATCTTGCTTATTGTGAGGTCTGAAAGTTTGTGTCTTCAGCTCATAAACACCATTTTTAAAGCAAATTAAATCCTTTTGAGAACTTCCCATTACAGGTAAAGATAACCTGAGCGATTCAACCGCTGAGCTAATTCGCATAGGGTTAAATGGTTCGCCTGATTGGGTGAATAAATCGGCTAGTGTTCGCATTAATAGTTTATCGCTTATAGGTTGCCATGCGTTATCTTGATAGTGATAGATTTCATCGGTAGTAAGATTAATCGCAAGGTTATTATCATAATATTGATTAAGCAGTTCGGCGCGTTGACTTGATGCCATTTGCGATAGGTTCATGCTTGATAACTCGTTTTGCATGTTATGTTTTGTCATGGTGGATAACTCTGGTTTTATGAGGTTTTTATTAAAATGAGCCAAAGCGTTATCGCTTCCAAATTGTTGCCTATAATCATCCCAATCACATTTATAATCTGTATCAGGAACGGAGTAATAACCATTTACCGCTTGAGCTGCCTCTATTGCTTTAGCTAAGCCCGTATTAGGGCTTTGACCAATATCGTTATCACCTGCAATAATGATTTTAGCGGTAGGGTTTAACTCACGAAGGTCTTTAGCTACATGAATAAGATTACCTGCGTCAATAGCGGATATAACAATAGACTGTTGGCGGAATTCCGCTATAGATATCCCTGTGGCTAAACCCTCACAAATAATAATCTCGGTAGCTGTGAGTAATTCTTTGCTTACCTCGTCAGGTCTGCCCAATTTTGGGCTAACCCATATAAAAGCACCTTTCTTATTTGAGCCTCTCATTAAGCGCTTATTTCCGTTTGGCTCGATAAATTGACCGCCTGTATATTCACTGTTGATATTAATCAAAGGGACAAAGATACGCCCATCATCTAGCAAGGTTAAATCGAACGTTAACCCTTTTTCAGTGAGGTAATCCGATTGACCTAATATTGCTTTAGCTAGCAAATAATTAACCTTTTTACATACAGGATTTTCTGGTATGTTGTTTTGTAGGTCGGATTTCAAATCCGAGCTTGTGGAAGTGTTTCTTAAATTTAAGCATTCGGCTACTTTACTGCTCGCCTCTTTCGCATCATAATGATAATAGTTTTTGATAAGTTCTAAGCCGTCACCGCTACCGCATTGATTGCAGATATAAGTACCGCGCCCATTTTTATTATCAAATCTAAATCTATCTTTACCACCACAGACAGGGCAGGGGCAATGTTTGCCATTACCCACATCAATACCTAATGAACTAAAGATTGATTGCCATTTACCTACCGCTTGAGTGGTAATTTCATTTATTCTCATTACCGCCCCCTTAATGGATTGTCCCGTTAGATTCAGCTTTGATATCTTCGGCTAAATCAATAAACAATGTTGAAAGTAATTCTTGCCCGTATGGGGTTAATGAAATAGGTTTATCTGCGCTTTCTGTGTACATATCTTTCAACATTCCATAAGTGCGATTTAATCCATCCTTTTCTCCGAAATCCTCAATCAAGCATTGCTTAAGATTGATATCTAAACCTAAGACAATTAAATCTTTGTTAATATCAATCTTAGTGCCTTCATGAATAAATACCTGACTATCATTTTTGTTAATCTGCTCAATTAAAAACAGACTTGCTACTATCGCCATAGTTGAATCAACGATGATATGGTGGATTGCGGTTATTTTATTGTTATTATTCATTATCGTTAACTTCCTTATGATTAAGTTTATCGTCAAGTAAATTAATTTGATTGGAAGCAAAGCAAACAACGTTTTTTAATTGTGCTAACAGGTAACCAATGTCACGTGTATCGTCTTTAAATTGTTGTTCCTCATATTCTTCACATTCAGAAGCCCAAAATAACAAATTACCAATAGCACCGATTCCCCATAGAATTGATTGTCTAAGTTCCTCTAAGTGTGCTTTTGCGTGTAATAAGTTTTGTGGTTGGATATCAGCCTGATATAAATTCAAGACAGATAAAAGGTTAGGTAGGTCATATTGCCCATTTTTAGGGCATAGGGTATCATTACTATTAGCCATAGCATTACTCCGTTTAATGTTTGTGGTTAGATAGCTCATTGAGGTGCGAACTCTTTGGGCTATTGTTTTTATTAAAATGTTAAAATTTAATGTGTCCGTACAATATATTTTATTTTGTCCGTACATGTCAACACTATTTTTATTCTTTACTTTAGTGTATATTGTCCGTACTAATAACTTATGAATATCCAATATGGCAAATGAAACCAGTAAGTCAAAACGTAAAGATATCCGCTTTCCACACGAACTAATAGAAAAAATAGACGAGCAATCCAAAAAGGAGAATACCAACTTTTCTGCTTGGGTTATTGCTGCTTGTCGCGAAAAATTAAACAAACCAAACAAGAAATAATGCATTAGCTTAATACCACCAAAAAGTGGTATTTGTTTTTTTATTTTTCTTTTTATGGACATGCAAAACCATTTTTTAAAATTCAACCCCATGCAATGAGTTTTCCGACGCATACGCGCGCGCGTAGTGATAGTAGAAAAATCTTTCCTAACGTGTCGAAAAATTACATCGTAGCGATTCACAGGGAGATTATTTAAGGGTTGGGTATACATCTGTATTGCTAGGTTGTTATATAAGCTTGTAGTCATGATTTAGCCCTCTAACGTGTCCTTAAATTATTAATCGTTTTATTAGTGGCGATTAAGTCAAATTTGGATTGCGCCAATTCAATATCATTATTTTTAATACTTAAATCTGTCATTTTTCATCTCTCTTAACGTGTCAGAAAATTCCCCCTTTTAGCTAAATTTAGGCAAGGGGAAACCGTAACGAATTTTTTCGCTTTGCTTTAAAATCAATTAGTTAATTTGGTGTTTTAGCTAGACACTTATCGCGAGATTGGCTATCATTGGAAGCGTCATTATTCCAGTGTTAGCCCTTTATCATTTCGCGATATAAAGGGTTTTGCTTTATCACCATTAAGCCACCTCTCGACGTTCTACTCTACGAGATTCAAGCCAAGAGTAAATTTCATCAGCGCGATACCCAATGCGACGCAAGCCGATTCTGATTTTTTGGGGAAAGGTTTTATCTTTCTTTTCTAGCGTATAAAGACTAGTGTCAGATTTGAAGTGAAGTAAATTTTTAACTTCTCTTCTGGATAGGATTGCATTTGTCATTTGTTACCTCGTTATAAAAGTTATTAAAACAAGGTAACTGTAGCATTATGGTATAATTAAAATAGGTGGGTTAATTTTTTAATAGTAGTAACTTATTTAATTAAAGTATTCCTATCCATTTATATAGAAAATACAGTAAATAGGCTTACCCCTTTCTTCGTCCTACTTTTCTTAATTCGAAAGGACGCAATACTATATCAACCGCTTCTGCTAAGTTTTTAGATACTCCTTTACCAATTAAATAATCAATTACTTCTTTTTTTGTTGGAGCTGTTTGTTTATTTTCGGTATCATAAGTAGACCAAAATTGCTCAATTATCTCTTGTGTTAACTCCAATCCTTCGGAAGAGTGCTGTGTGTTATTTGGTAATTTTTTTATATTATTATCTTCTATACTGATTTCTTGAATAATAGGGGGAGGGTTTTTTTTAGCTCGATATGGAAGAACTAAGATAACATTTTCATTAGTGACCCATTGATTTAAGGAACTTCTTGTTATTATGGTGTGCCGATAAGACATTGTTTCTGTTCTATCATTTGGATCTATCTTTGTGGCGCTCATCTCATTTAGAAATTCATTATATACATATTTAGCACATATAATTGGCGTTAAAATTCCCCTTCTGATAGAGGTTTCTAACGATAGAGCATAGCCATGAGCTAATTTCCATCTAGAATGATTTATTTGTTTTACTGAATCTAATCCCTCTTTAAAATCGAAGGGATCTAATCCTGCCAATAATAAAGACGCTTGCTCTATAGTAAATTCTTGTACAGCTTTCCAATGCATAACATTAGGATAATCATCACAGTAAATATGTTCCATATACCACCTTTCACGATCTAAAAAAATTTGCGCCAGTTCGTTAGGTTTGCTAATGTTCTGGCATCAGCTTAGGCGAAAATAATACTTTAATATACAGTAATATACATTATAGCACTGTATTTATATACAGTTAAGTGTTTATGATAAAATTGGCAGACTAAAATAATATTTTGAGGATAGGTAAATGAGAGATTTAATAAAAGATAATAATAAATATTTGAGCCGTCGCGCTACATCAAAATATCAGGCTCGCACGGTAGCAAGATAGTTGTAAGCTCTTTGATGGGTTTTTTAAATTCAACCCCATGAAAGGGATTTGTAAGTTGTCTTTATTATGAAGATAACTGCCTTTTATGATTAAATTGGTATCCATTTATTAAATACCTTTTTACTGGATACTTGTTTGGATACCTATATTAAATAGATTTTTAGGTATTTAAATTCCATATGAAGTGGCTCAATTTGAGCATCTAAAACTTGAGCAGGTAACAAGTTTATGCTCTTTGCTTGTCAGGCGGTTAAATTCTTTGATGGTGGCGATACTAGTTCTATGCGCATTGGTTTTGATTTGGCTATAATGCTATTTCCCATAGATTGATGATCTAATGTCTGCTTTTCAGAATAGCCATGATTAGCAAGCATCAATTTAGCAATACTTGCGTTAAACTCACCCTTTAAGCCTTTATTAATTAACTCGACTTCTTGGCGTGCTTTGATAAGTTCTAACATGTCCTTTATCTTTGATTTTCGCCCTGCCATATTACCACCTAACTTACTAATAATAAGGCTATTATAATCCAATAAGGCGAATTATTAGATTGCTTTCTAACGTGTCCAAAAATTCACTAAACCTGCCAAGAGGAGGGGGGAGTAAATTCCTACGACCTTATACGCTCTAAACCGCCTACCCTCATTCATTTTAACGCTAACCCGATTTTTTTAGTTTTTTTTAATGTTACCTTTTCAGTAATCTCCCTGTATGGTGGAAATCACCATAGAGCATTTATTCTTTTCCTCTAATACTAGCCCTGGATCAACCTTAAAATCACCCTAACTTAACATTATGATTAATAATTATTTTATTTTAATGAGAAAATAACGCTACATAAATATATTTATATTTCAATTAGTTAATTACAGGATCAAGATTATTTTAATAATGTGTATAGTAGTGAACAGTAGTGAATACTAGTGAACACCAAAAAATATATATAATAAGTATATAATATATTGATATATATAAATTAATATTAGATTGGTGAATAGTAGTGAACACTTTATATTAAAAGTTTAAGATTATGGGGAGGTAAGAATAAAAACAACCTAATGATTGGCATAGGTAAAGGGTGACATTTGAAAAAGCACCCCTCAGATATGAGGAGTGGTTTAATATGAAGTTATTGAAGTGAGTAACTCAAATTTGAGTTACGGTTTTATCGTAACCCTAATATGGGGCACGGTATGAATAGCGCGATATGGTTAATGATTAACTAGCTTTAAATTGCGGTTACCTGATAGTGAGACATTTCCTTGGCTTGCTTGCTCGACAAAGTCACCCCACCAGTCAAGCATAATACGCTTTTGATGTTCATATTCTGCTTTGTTGTAGGCTCGCCTTACTGCGTTTTTATCTACATGCGATAACGCGCTTTCAATGACATCATAATTAAAGCCTTGTTCGTTTAAAGCGGTACTAGCTAAAGCTCTTAATCCATGCGCAACTAACTTATCTTTGTATCCCATGCGCTTTATTGCCATGTTAGCGGTTTGGCTGCTCATTGGCTTGTTATAAGGCGGTCTTGCTGTTGGGAAAACAAACTCACTTTTATGATTAATAGATTTCATTATCTCAAGTATTTTTATTGCTTGCGGTGATAAGGGTATATTGTGAGGTCTATCCATTTTCATGCGTTCGGCAGGAATACTCCATAATTTTTTATCTAGATTAATTTCTTCCCACTTAGCCCCTACGGCTTCACTTGGTCGCGTTAATGTTAATAACTGCCATTCAATCACGCATCTAGTTTGCAATTCAATCTTTGCCATAGCTAAAGCTTGCATGAACTGCGGTAACTCAGTAGGGGGAATAGTTGGCTGATTTTTTACTTTCGGGCTATTAAATACGTCGGTGATTTTGGCTAGAGGGTTATTATCGATAATTCCCATATTGACAGCATAATACATTATTTCATTAATTCGCCGGCAAACTCTTTTTACTGTTTCGTATTTATTATTGTTATTTAATGGCTGTAATGCGTTAATCGCTTTGATAGCTGTTACTTGGTTTATTGGAATATCTTTTATATAAGGGAAAACATGATTTTCTAATGAACGCCAAGCCTTTTTGAGCGTTTGTTCTTCTAAACCTTGTTCTGTTTTGAATTTGAACCATTTCTCAGCCATAGCGTAAAAGGTATTATTACAAGCTTCTTGCTTACGTTGTTCTTGTTCCGCTTTGTGATGTTGTGGATCTATCCCTTGCTTTATTAATTCTCGCGCTTCATCTCGTTGTTTTCGCGCTTGTTGTAGCGATGTTTCTGGGTATTTACCGAAAGATAATAATGTCTCTTTATGTGATATTGGCTTTTTATATTTAAATCGCCATAATTTAACCCCTGTCGGTTTAACTAACAAAAAAAGACCTCCACCATCAAAATACTTTTTATCCTTACTAGTGGCTTTTAATGCTTTTATTTGTGTGTCAGTTAAGGGAGTAGTTTTTACAGCCATTTTTCACCTTTGGGGGTACGCAATAATAGGGTATTTAATTATACCCCCAAATATACCCCCATTATTTTTGGTTGTAAATGTACCTTACTGATACTTAATGGGCAATAAAATAGACTTTAAGGCTTGTTATTACTGGGTTTGGTGTGCTTTGCAGGGTTTAAAAGAATGTTAATGAATATTGAATTGGTGCCGTGGGCGGGACTTGAACCCGCATGCTCTTAGAGCACTACCCCCTCAAGATAGCGTGTCTACCAATTTCACCACCACGGCGCCGTTGTTATTCAGGTATATCTGAAGTTGAATTTTGCTGTACAGGTTGAGTAACTGGAGCTGTAGTAGGTGCAGCAGTATTACCTTCATTCAGCTGTGTTGTTACTGGTACAGTATCTTCAATATTCTCAAATTCGCTAGATGAAGCTATTCGTGGTTTGCTACCTAAATTTGAAAGTAAAATGCTTATTACAAAAAACAAAATACCTAATAAAGTGGTAGCGCGAGTTAAAAAATTCCCACTACCTGAAGAGCCAAATAAAGTTGCGGATGCACCAGCGCCAAATGATGAACCCATGTCAGCCCCTTTACCTCGTTGTATTAAAACTAACGCAACTATTATAACCGCGATAATTAAATAGCTTATAATTAAAAATTCGTACATTTCAACCTGTCAATTTATATGTTATACAACAGAATTTATTGATGCGAGATATTAGCGAAAGACAGTCCAACAAGCAAGTAAAATTTAAGATATGATTGATATATTTTAAGCATTTATACTTTTCAGGTAGTAAAAATACTTATTTTATCTGTAGATGATGTATTATTGTGTATTCACTAATTTTATATCAAGCAATAAATTAAAACAGTCATTAGATATATTTATCATAATCAATTGTGAGTTTTTGAGTAAAACAAGTATAATGATGCATTTTTATAATAGTTCGCATTGATTTTATGAAATTTATTGTTAAGCTCTTTCCCGAAATTACCATCAAAAGTGATTCTGTTCGTTTACGATTTATTAAAATACTAACAAGTAACATTCGTAATATTTTAAAGCATCATATTGAAGATGTTGCAGTTATTCGTCATTGGGATTTTATTGAAGTTCGTCCAAAAGTTGAAAATAGTGAAGCTAAGATACTTGAGTTATTAACGCGGATCCCCGGTATACATCATATTTTAGCCGTTGATGAAATCACTTTTGTTGATATGCATGATATTTTTGAAAAAGCATTAGATTATTATGCTCCATTAATTGAAAACAAAACGTTTTGTGTACGCGTTAAGCGTCGAGGTAAACATGAATTTACTTCAATTGATGTTGAACGTTATGTTGGTGGTGGGCTTAATCAACATGTGTCTTCGGCTAAGGTTAAATTAACTCATCCAGAAATCACCGTTCATCTTGAAATCGACAAAGAAAAGTTACTGCTGGTAAAAGGTCGACATGCTGGCATTGGCGGTTTTCCAACTGGTACACAAGAAGATGTTCTTTCGCTCATATCGGGTGGTTTTGATTCTGGTGTATCAAGTTATATGCTAATGCGACGCGGAAGCCGAGTGCATTATTGTTTCTTTAATCTTGGTGGAAAAACTCACGAAATTGGAGTTAAACAAATGGCGCATTACCTATGGGAGCGTTTTGGTAGCTCACATAAAGTGCGTTTTATTGCTATTGATTTTTCGGATGTTGTTGGTGAGATTCTTGAAAAAATTGATGATGGGCAAATGGGAGTTATCTTAAAGCGGATGATGATTCGTGCGGCATCAAAAATTGCGCAACGTTATAAAGTGGAAGCTCTCGTTACTGGAGAAGCATTGGGGCAAGTATCAAGCCAAACACTTACCAATTTACGTTTAATTGATAATGCTAGTGATACATTAATTTTACGTCCTTTAATCACACACGATAAAGAAACCATTATCAATATTGCGCGTCAAATTGGTACTGAAGATATAGCTAAAACAATGCCAGAATTTTGTGGCGTAATATCTAAAAAACCAACGGTTAAAGCCGTGAAAGAAAAAATTGAAGCAGAAGAAATGAATTTTGATTTCACTATTTTGGATAAAGCAGTTGCCGAAGCTGAAAATATTGATATTCGTGAGATAGCAAAACAAACTGATACAAAAATTGCTCATGTTGAAACTGTCACAACTTTGAGTACCGATCACGTGGTTATTGATATTCGATCTTCAGAAGATCAGGAAGATAATCCACTTATATTAAGCGATATTGAAGTTAAGCATATTCCATTTTATAAGTTAGCAACGCAATTTGGGAATTTGGATCAATCGAAGCAATATTTACTATATTGCGATCGTGGAGTCATGAGTAAGTTACAAGCGCTTTATTTAATTGACCAAGGCTATAATAATGTAAAAATATTTTCTATATAAAAATTAACAATAATTTACTATATTGTTCGTGATTTTTACATATATAGTAAATTTTTGAATAAAACTATATTTGGTATAAAAATTAATATCAAGAATGAATGAAATAAAGAGGATTGTAATGAGCAGTAAATTACTTGTAGTTGATGATGATCCAGAAATTACTTTATTATTACGAGAACTTCTTGAGTTAGAAGGATTTCTTGTTGAAATAGCGAATAATGGTATTCAGGCTTTAGAAAAGTTTGATAGTACGATAGATCTTATTTTACTTGATATTATGATGCCTGAAATGAATGGACTTAAATTCTTATCTCAACTTAGAGGTAAATTTACGGTACCTGTTATTTTTTTAACGGCTAAAGATAATGAATATGATAAAGTTATTGGGCTTGAGCTTGGTGCTGATGACTACATTCTAAAACCATTTAATGATAGAGAGCTTATTGCCCGAATCAATGCACTTTTGCGTAGAGCGCATTGGGATAATGTAGCAAACGATGAAACTGAACAACCAATTAAATATACAATTGATAAACTTAATGTAAATCGAAAACAGGGATCTGCTTTTTTTGATAACAAGTATATAGATTTAACGGGTACTGAGTTTCAAGTGTTGCTTACCTTTCTAGAAAATTCGGGAAAGATAATTACACGCGAAAAACTAAGCGAATTTGTTTTGGGTAAAAATTTAGCTCCACTTGCTCGCTCAATTGATGTACATGTATCTAGATTACGGAAAAAACTACCGCCTAGAAGTGATGGTTTACCATGGATTAAAACATTACGTTCAAGAGGTTACTTATTTGTAATTGATCGAAATGACGATATGTTATATGAATAACTTTATAATGAAGATCAGATAATATGATATGTGGCTTTTTGATAAACTAACAATAAGAATTTTCACAATATTTTTATTAACCATAGCTTTTTTTCTAATGTTAATAATGGTTTTGCCGAGTCTTGATGCTCGAAACCTAACCTACTTAGCAAACAAAGATAAACAAGCTGGTAATATGCTTGCGCATCAAATTGAAAATGATCTTATTAATGTACCAAAAGATAGTTTTCGGTGGTGGATGCGTTTTATTGTTGTTATGGATAGTTATCAAAAACCGGGGCAATTTTTATTTATTGTTACTCCTAATGGGCAAATCATTACAGCTGAAACAAAAAATATTGATTTAATCAAAAACTTTAGTGAAAAATCCCATGATGTCAAAGATCCTGCAAAAAAAATTTATGATTCTCAAGAAATTATAGGCCCTTTTCTCATTCATTATGCTAATGCTGAATATCAATTATATATCCTACAACAAACTACAGATATTCAATCTCAATTAGTCAACTTTATATTTGATCATCCTTTTTTACTATTAACTTTAACCATGCTGGCAAGTTCTCCTTTTTTACTATGGCTATCTTGGAGTATTGCAAAACCTGCTCGAGGGCTAAAAAAAGCAGCTGATCAGGTTGCGAAAGGAAATTTACAAGAGTGGCCTGAGCTAGAACAAATAGGATCGTCTGAATATAAAGCTACTGGGGCTAGTTTTAATCATATGCTAAGAGAGCTTAAACGAATGCAAGAAGTACAGCAACGTTTGTTTTCAGATATTTCTCATGAATTACGCACTCCTTTGACTCGTTTGCAGCTTGCTACATCGCTATTGCGACGCAAACAAGGTGAAAGCAGTGAAGTTATACGTATTAATAATGAAGCAATAAAATTAGATTCTATGATTGGTGACTTATTGTCATTGGCAAGGCAACAATATGACAATAATGAAATTCGTGAAGTTAATAAAATTAATATTCTATTTAAACAGGTGCTTGATAATGCCACTTTTGAAGCAGAACAAATAGGTAAAACGTTGATCGTTACAAATTTTCCAACTAACCATACTATATTATGCTATCCAATTGCTTTGTGTAGCGCACTTGAAAACGTTATACGCAACGCATTTCGCTATTCAAATAAACAGATCGATATTAATTTTGTAGCACAACAACAAAAGCTAACAATTACAATTGATGATGATGGTCCAGGAGTTGCTGAAAGTGAACTAGAACAAATTTTTAGACCTTTTTATCGTACAAGCGAAGCTCGAGATCGTGAATCTGGCGGAACTGGATTAGGGCTCGCTATTGTAGCTAATGCCATCATACGCGATCACGGTACTGTAAAAGCAGAAAAAAGTCATCTTGGTGGACTTAGAATTGTGATAATATTGCCAATTCATAAACATCAATAAATAATAAATGAGAAAAGTTGTGTCAAATTCAGCCTTAAACATCGTTTTATTTGAACCCGAAATTCCTGCTAATACAGGAAATATTATCCGCCTTTGTGCTAACACTGGTTTCAATTTACATATTATTGAACCAATGGGCTTTTTCTGGGATAACAAAAAATTAAGACGAGCAGGACTTGATTATCAAGAATTTGTTGATGTAAAACGCTATAAAAATCTCAACCATTTTCTAGATGCCAATCAAATTGACCTGTTAACCCAAGTTTATGCTTTAACCACAAAAGGGCAAAAGCCACATAGTGAAGTCAATTACCAGCAAAATGACTTCTTAATGTTTGGACCAGAAACCCGAGGCCTACCAAAAAACATACTTGATGCACTACCACAAGAGAAAAAGATCCGCATTCCCATGCTCGCCACTAGCCGTAGTATGAATTTATCTAATTCTGTTGCCGTTGTGGTTTATGAATCATGGCGTCAGTTAAATTATATGGGTGCAAAATAAATTTTAGTCTTACTCAGTTGTTGGATAAATACCGACGTTGGGAAAAAAGCAATATTCAAACCTTTCGGTGCGGTTAAAATAATTATTTTTTTATAAAAACCTTTTATATAGTTCATTTATTTTATTAATGTTTTTTGCTCTTAATTTAAGTCAAATAGTTATGTTTTTTAGAATTAGACTTAGGAGCGGACGTTTTGGCTTTTTCGGTGCAGTTTATCGGCTAATCCCCTAAATTGGAAGTAGCTATTGTAGCTATTCTACTCACTAATAGATAAAATGTTTGAAACCTCACCGATCCCCAAAATTTTCTATTACCATTTGATTTACCAAAAAATTCAATAAAATCAATAGCCAACCTGAACGATTTTAGAGAAAAAAACATTCCTACAACACCGCATGTCAATATACCTATCTTTAAATCTTAATTTTTTATTCTTTCGATTGTTACATTATTAACTTTTATAAGTTTACCTGCTTGTTTTACCAAATTACGGCATCTATACAAATACAATCACGTAAACTACATTCTAATTTACCGCTATTATTAATCTATGCACTTATGCTATATCCAAAATTAAAACTACCGAACTTATCAAGATTCTATACATTTAATTTTGGCTTTTATCGGTTCGCCTAAATTAAAAAAATAACTGCCTTTGAATTGATTTATATGTAGTGATCCTCACAAAAAAAAGGCAGAAGTTACCGCTATGACATAAATACAAATCATAGCGGGACAAATATCATAGGCAAAAAATTTAGCATCAAATTCAAACCAATATTCAGAAAATCTGTTTCCCCCAAAAAAATCGTTCAACACCAATAATAGCAAAACAAAAATTTGATTATTATCTTAAAATTTGTTGTACTATTTCACTCATAGCAACAGCCATTGCAGTTAAGCTTCTGGCTGCTCGTTTTCAAGAGTGACATCTGGGTCGTTGTATACTGTCATATCCATAAGACCAATTTCTTTATCGGTTGCGACAGCGGCTGTCATAGCGCCAGATACATTAGCTAAAGTTCTTGCCATATCAATAATTGGATCAACAGCTAAAACCATACCAATTAATGGGAAGTATTCGGCCATGCCCATACCTGATAAAACAACGGTTGCGGCAACTGTTGCCGTGCCAGGAATTCCAGCTATACCAATTGAACCAATAACCACTACAATGACAAGCATAATATAAAATTGGATATTAGTATCAATACCAACCATATGAGCTACCATAACAGCAAGTAAAGCAGGAAAGAAACCGGCACATCCATTCATTCCCATGGTACTACCTAGAGAGCCAACTAAATTTGCGGTACCTGTATTAACACCCATTCGGACGGTTAGTGTTGAAATAGTCATTGGTAATGAACCGACAGAGGAACGACTTGTAAAGGCTAATAACCATGTTCCTAGCGCTTTTTTTATAAACATGATTGGTGAAATACCATGAATCACAATAATGGCAACATGTACAATCAACATAATCAATGTGGCGATGTAGATCGCAGCAACAAAACTTGAAACCTGAATAATTGCGGGTATTCCGTTAGAAATAATGGTACGAGCAAGTAAAGCAATTACTGCATAAGGCATGTACTTTATGACTGTCATCGCAATCGACATGATGATCTTATAAAGTGCTTCGATAAACGTTTTAAATAGGGCAATCGGTTGTGAGTTTTTCTTTTCCATTCTGTTGGCGGCAATCCCCATTAAGGCAGAGAAAATGACCAATCCAACAATGTTTTCGTTTACCATTGATGCAATAATATTGCTTGGAATTAGATTTATAAAGGTATCAATAATATTAGTGTATTGTTTTGCCTGAGCTTGATGTACAGAACTTGAGCTTATTTCACCTAATGCAAATAGATTAGCTAACAAAATACCAACAATACAGGCAATTGCTGTTGTAAACAGTAACCAAAAAATTCCTCTGAATGCGATTTGGGGTAGATTTTTTTTACCAGAGAAATCGATAATTACTTTAACAATAGATACAAATATGAGTGGTATCACTAACATTCGGATAAAAGCGATAAATGCTCGACCAAATAGTCCATACCAAGTTGCGGTTTCTTGCATCCAGATTGTTGATGTGTCAGGAAACCCTGCTACAGCTTGAATGCTTAAACCTAGCACGGCACCAAGTATTAACCCAACTAACATACGTATTGAAAAATTAACCTTTCGCTTTTGTAATGGTCTCATTACTGTAAAAAAACAGATGAGCAATAACCCTATACCAATTAATGTCTGGTAATGAGTAATAGATAAGAACTTTTCAAAAAAGACTCCTTGAAAAATGGCATCTGGCATATTTAATCCTCACCCTTTAATAATAAATTTAATTATCTAGTAAAATATTTATTGATAGATTTATTAATACCTATCTTATTTTGCGATTGAGCCTGCAATATTTAAAATATCCCATGGTCTGGAAAATGGTGGAGCATAAAGAAAATCTATCATGGCTAATTCATCAATTTTCAAATTCGTCCATATTGCGGTTGCAAGAGTGTTGACCCTCAATGCCGCACCTCGTCCTCCAGCTATTTGACCACCTAAAATCACTCGAGTGTCGGCATGATAGATAAGTTTTGCTGTTACACTTGTTTGACCGGCAACATAGTTGCTGTGATTTTTATCTTTAACTATGACAGTTTTATAAGAAATTCCAGCTTTTTCGGCTTCGTTTTCAGTTAAACCTGTTCGTCCTGCTTCAATATCAAAGACTTTTAAGGCTGAGGTGCCAATAGTACCAGGATATTCACAATTTCCGCCACCTAAATTTTCGCCTACAATTTTGCCTAGTTTGTTCGCCCCTGTAGCGAGTGGAATATATACCATTGAATGACTAACTCTATGGTGAAGGGCAACACAATCTCCAGCAGCATAAATATCTGCCATATTAGTTTGTCCAAAGCTGTTGGTGATTATGGCACCATTTGCAAGTGTCTTGATACCAAGGTTTTTATAGATATCATTGTTTGGCTTAACACCGGTTGCAATAATGACAACATCGGCTGGATATCGTGATTTATCAGTAATTACATGTGTGACATTGTGTGATCCTTCAAAGCCAAGTACTCGCTCTTGCAAATGTAGATCACAATGTTGTTTAATATTTTCTTCAATTAGTTCAGTAATTTGCCTATCAAATGCATCGATAAGAATTCTGTCATCCAATTGAATCAATTTGACGTTTTTTTGTAAAGCAACAAGCGATTCAGCTATTTCAAGCCCAATATAGCCAGCACCTATAACAATCAAATTTTTGATATTTGAGTTGGATAATGTCTGTTTGATAGCTAACCCGTCATGCAGGTTGCGTAATGTGAAGATATTTTTTAGTTGGCTATTTTCAAAAGGGGGAATGATGGGACTTGCACCAACTGCAAGTAGTAACTTGTCATAGCTATCATCAAAGCAATTGCCAGTATTGAGATCTTTAACAGTTAATTTTTTTTGATTAGTATCAATAGCAATGACTTTATGTAAAGTTTTTATTTCAATACCATCTTTTTGAAATTGCTCGGGCGTTCGGGATATCATTTCGTTGGCGTCAGTAAAGTGATTACCAATAAAATAAGGTAAACCGCAAGCACCAAACGAAACAATATCTGATTTTTCATAAATACGGATGGTTGCCTCAGGGTTCATTCTTTTAGCCTTTGCAGCAGCACTTGCGCCTGCAGCTTGAGCGCCAATGATGATTATTTTCATTTAATTTTCTCCTCAGTGCTCAAATACTGAATTATAAAATAATGCCTTATCATACGCCATAGATTACTTAGGTGATAGATAATTAGCATTAATATTCGTTTATTTAAAATTTCATTCGTTTAAAAATCAACAATTACACTATTTAGTGTAATTTTTAAGTCGTATCATTTTTGTCAAAAAGTTTCAGGTAACTATGTGTTTCAGTATAAATTATTAAGTATAGGTGGCTGAGTTTGGTTGATTAATGCCATGATTAAATTAATTTGTAAGTCTGTGTCATTTAATGTGGGAATATAATAAAATGATTTTCCACCTGCATTTAAAAAGATTTCTCGATTTTCTTCGTCAATTTCGTAAATAGTTTCAATACAATCTACCGAAAATCCGGGACAGATGACGTGTACATTGTTAACACCACTTTTTGCTAATGTTTGTAGTGTATCGCTGGTACTTGGCGTAACCCATTTACCTTTTCCAAATTTAGATTGATAAGCCATTTGAATTGGTATATTTATGTTATTTGTTCGGCATTTTTCGATTATTAACTGTGTGGTTATTTCACAACGTTGAATATAATCATCTTTTCGTTTGTAAATATAACGCTCTGGAATACCATGATAAGAAATTATAAGCACTTCCGGCTCACCTTGGCATTGAAATGCTTGCTTAATTTGTAAATAAAGTGCATTGATATAACTTGGATGATCGGCATAATCACGAATATAGTCAATACTATTTATGATTTTGTCGGTTGCTATAACTTGTTTAAGTTTATCAAGTACAGCGAGTGTTGTGGTCGTTGAGTATTGTGGGAAAAGTGGCAATACCGTAATTTTTGAACATGATTGAAGCTTGTTCAATGCAGATTGAATATTGGGTTCACCATAGGTCATGGCTAATTCACATTGAATATTTGGTAAGTGGAGTTGTAATTTATCACATAATAATTGGCTGTAATGAAGTAAAGGTGATGAGCCATTTATCCAAATTTTTTGATAATGATGGATAATATAAGGCACTCGTTTAGGTATTACAAGGTACTTTAAAATCGGATACCAAAACAGTTTCGGTAAATCAACGACATGGCGATCGAGTAAGAACTCGGTTAAGTACCGTTTTATTGAATCTGGTGTTGCCGCGTTTGGTGTACCTAGATTAATCAGCAATAACCCTTGTTTTTTATTCACAAGTAATCCTTATTTTGAGCAAAGATAATAGTTGATAATGTTAAAAAGCCTATGTAGTGCGCCTTGATTTTGTTTTAATACTTGATACGCTTGTTCGCCAATTTGTTGACTACGCGTTTTATTTTCTAAAAGCCCATTAATCGCTGAATAAAGGGAATCGGCTGTGCTAGCACAAATGATCATGCCATCAGCTGAAATAAGTTGCTCACAAATCACTTTAAAATTGAAAAAATGTTCGCCACTAATGATTGGGATGTGGTGAAGTGCGGGTTCTAATGGATTATGCCCTCCATGTTTCACTAAACTGCCACCAACGAAGGCGATATCGGCAATACCATAAAGTTCTATTAATTCTCCCATCGTATCACCCAAAATGACTTGGGTTTGTTTAGCAGGAATTTGACCGCTACTGCGGTTTATATAATTTAATCCGCAATCATTAATTAATTTTTCGACGGTTTTAAAGCGTTCTGGGTGGCGGGGGACAATAATCAATAACAAATCGGGATATTTTTGTAATAACCGCTTAAAGGCAGATAAGATGATTTCATCTTCTCCATTATGTGTACTTGCGGCAATAAAGATAGGGCGGTCTAATTGCCACCGCTGTTTTAGCGTTTTGATTTTTTGCTGTTGTTGATCTGTTAAATCAATATCAAATTTAATACTACCGGTTATTGTTAAGCGATCACGGGGTAAACCCAGTGAAATAAAACGTTCCCCATCTTGCTTATTTTGTGCGGCAATTGCACTAATTTTTGATAGTAAATTGCTAATGGATCGCCCGAGTTTACTGTATCGATTAGCTGAACGTTCTGATAATCTGGCATTGGCAATAATTAGCTGAATATTTTGTTTATAACACTGACAGATAAAATTAGGCCAAAGCTCAGTTTCCATAATGATCACTAATTTGGGCTTAACCGTATTTAAAAAACGATTTATCGCGCAGGGCAAATCATAAGGTAAATATACATGGCTGACGCTATCACCAAGTAATGATTTAACTTGCTCTGAGCCTGTTGGCGTCATGGTGGTAACTGTGATAGGTAAACAAGGATATTGTTGTTTAAGTGCTTTGATTAGTGGGATGGCTGCTATCGTTTCACCCACCGATACGGCATGCACTAAAATACCGTTAGATTTAACTTTATTTTTGCAAAAACCATAGCGTTCAAGCCAACGCTTTCGATAAGCTGGTGCTTTACGACTACGCCAAAGCAGTCTTAACCAAACCAGTGGTTGAATCAAATACAATAAAAAAGTATATAAAATTTGCATACTAATTATAAGTTGGTTAGATCAAAAAAGTGTTCACGGTAATAAACAAGTTCAGCAATTGAGTCACGAATATCATCAAGAGCTTGATGAGAACTCTGTTTGCTAATCCCTTTTAGTATTTCAGGTTTCCAACGTTTAGCTAATTCTTTAATTGTGCTGACATCTAAATAGCGATAATGAAAATAACTTTCTAAATTAGGCATATAGTTAAATAAAAAACGACGATCTTGCCCAATAGTATTACCACAAATTGGAGAGCTGTTTTCTGGTACCCATTGTTTTAAAAATTCGATGGTTTGTTGTTCGGCCTGTTGTTCACTAATAGTACTTTTGCGAACACGCTCAATAAGTCCTGATTTGCCATGGGTGTTTTGATTCCACTCATCCATTAATGCTAATTGCTCATCAGATTGATGAACTGCAATCACAGGTCCTTCAGCAAGAATATTTAAGTTAGAATCGGTAACAATGGTTGCGATCTCAATAATGCGATCAGTTATTGGATTGAGTCCAGTCATTTCAAGATCTATCCAAATAAGATTGTTACTATTAATTTGAGATTGTTTGTTCATAATTTGCTATAGAGATTTTCTTTTTGATACTGAGTAGTGTAGCATAACTGACAATCTGTTTTAGTAAAAAATGAGTACTATGGCAAAAAATAAACTATCCAATAATCAAAAAAGACGTGTAGCGGCAAAACATCAGCAACGATTAGCAATAAAGCAAGATGAGAGTCTGGCAAATTTTTCGTCACCTCGTGACGGTGTAGTAATAAGTCGTTTTGGTAAGTCTGCAGATGTTGAAGATAGTGTAGGTCTTATTTATCGTTGTAGTATTCGTCGCACGTTACCGTCGATAGTCACTGGTGATAAAGTAGTATGGCGCGAAAGTTTAGAGCCAAATACCAATGGTATTATTGAAGCGGTTCACCCGAGACATTCTGAACTTGTCCGGCCTGATTTTTATGATGGCGTTAAACCCGTTGCCGCAAATGTTGATCAAATCGTGATTATTTCGGCTGTCTTGCCAGAATTATCACTAAATATTATCGATCGCTATTTAGTTGCTTGTGAATGCACTGATATAAAACCTATTATTGTTTTAAACAAAATTGATTTACTTAATGATGATCAACGCACTGAAGTTGAAAAAAAATTGACGATTTATACTCATATCGGTTATCAAGTTTTGTATGTCTCATGTCAAAATCAACAAGGCATTGCTGTATTACAAGAAATTTTGCAAGGTAAGATTTCCATTTTAGTTGGGCAGTCTGGTGTAGGAAAATCAAGTATTATTAATTTACTGTTACCTCATCAATCACAATCAGTTATAACTGGAGGTATTTCAGAAATATCTGGACTTGGTCAACATACAACCACTTCCTCTCGGCTTTACCACTTACCAAATGGTGGAGATATTATTGACTCACCAGGGATCCGCGAATTCGGTTTATGGCACTTAGAGCCTGAACAAGTGATTAGTGGTTTTAAAGAATTTGATAATTATTTAGGCGGTTGCCACTTTCGCGATTGTAATCACTTTGATACGCCAGGTTGTTTACTACAAAAAGCAGTACAAGACGGTAAAATTGCACCATCAAGGCTTGATAACTATCATCGGATTTTACAGACAATGCAAGAAGTTAAGGCAAAAACTAACAAAATCTATAAATAATCAGCTTAATTCATGTATAACAAAAATTAAATAAGTTGTATTTGTGTTCGAGTCATTACTGTAATTACTTGCTGCTCACAATTAGTGATAACCTCTTGAAAGTCATTGCTAGATAGTGAGCAACGAATGTGTTATTTAACATCTATTTTTTTAATGCAAAACCAATAGCTACATATGCCCAACCTTGGAAAATAAGGTCGATACCTAAAAACATACCTAATACCCAAAGACTGTCATATGGCCAACCTGCAATAATCATAAATCCTAAAATTAATGTAATAATCCCTGAGGTTAAAACCCATCCCCAGCGAGGTAAATTGCGGTTATTCATAGCCGCAAATATTTGTGTAAAGCCGCTCATAATTAGCAAGAATGAAATCACCAATGTTAAGGCTGATGAAACCGCAACAGGTTGGAAAAATGACATTAGACCAATAAAAATGTATAAAATCCCCATTACTGCCCATAATGCTGACTGACCAAAATCTTTAATGCGAAATGAATGTAGCGCTTGGGCAATACCTGCAATTAAAATTAATGAACCAATAAAATAAACAGAAAAGACGGTTGCCATGAACTGATAACCTAAAGCTAAGCCCCCCAATATAATTAAAATAACACCAACTAAAATAAACCAACTTGATTTTTCTTTAAGATTGTAGACATTGTTTTCGTTAGATATCATGTTATTTACCTATTTTTATAAGTTAATTTTGGATTTCAAATTAAAATCACTTTTTAACACTTATAGTTTGTCAATGGTGATTTAGTAAATGAAAAGAAACGTAGTGAAGGTACAATTTATTGCACAGTAATTAGTTTCTGTTCAAACCGTTACTGTGCATATAAATTAGTTAATATAATAAATCTAATTTTAGAATTAATCTTTATCTTTCAGTGCTTCTTCTAGCGTTGAATAGAATATTAGTTTGTTAGGAATTGGAACAATTTTTGCGCGAGCTAATGTTTTTAATGGTTGAAACTGTAACTCACAAATTGATAGATCAACTTGTTCAGGTAGTTCATCAATAAAATGAATTAAAGCATTGAGCCCACCAGCATCAAGAATAGGTACCGCATCCCATTGTAGCACTATGTGTTCATATCCATTAATCTTTTGATAAATTTCTAAAAATGTACGTTCAGCGGCAGCAAAAAATAGTGGCCCGTTAATACGTAGCACTAATGTTTTATCGTTACTGCGATTAAGTTCAACTAAGCGAGTCATGCGGGCGATACGGCGCATAAATAGGATTGAGGCAAGTATAATCCCAAGTGTAATTGCAATCACCATATCAAATAGTACTGTTAACGACATGCAAATAAGCATAATCAAAATATCATCTTTAGGAGCACATTTGATAATATAAATGACGCGTTGAACTGCACTCATATTCCATGCCACGATAAGTAATAATGCCGCCATAGCAGAAAGTGGGATAAATGATAATGCTGGTGCGAAGCAAATAAGAGCAAGTAAAACAACTAAAGAATGCAAAACGGCTGCAATAGGCGAGGTTGCACCTGCTTTGACATTTGCCGCTGAACGCGCAATAGCCGCTGTTGCTGAAATGCCACCAAAAAATGGTGCAATAATATTACCTAAGCCTTGGCCAATGAGTTCACTATTTGAGTGGTGTTTAGTGTGTGTCATTTCATCTAATACCACAGCACAGAGTAATGATTCAATTGCGCATAACATTGCCATGGTCAGTGAAATTGGCAGTAAGGCAGTAAATGTTGACCAATCCCAAGTAAAATCAGCGTGCTGCCAAGGTAAAATAAACTCTGGTAGAACAGCGGGTATACCATGACCTATCGTATTATCAGCTAGTGTATAGATAAATCGTGAACCAATCGTTTCAATTTGATAGCCAAATTGATTAAAAATAAACATGACAGCAATACCAGCAATTAGAGCAGGTAGGTGTCCTGATATTTTAAGTCTAAGTTTTGGCCATACTATTAACACAATTAGTGTTACTACACCGACTAAAGTGTCAGCAATATTAATGGTTGGTAGTGTTTTAGCTAGTTCCGTAACTTTACCAATATAACTTTCTGGCATGTGCTCAAGTGTTAAACCAAAAAAATCTTTAATTTGCATGGTTGCTATAGTTATGGCAATGCCCGATGTGAAACCTAATACAACGGGTAAAGGAATATATTCGATTAATCTACCTAATCGAATTAATCCCATTAATACAAGAAATATACCCGATAGCAATGTTGCAATTAGTAGTCCAGATAATCCATATTGTAATGATACAGGGTATAAAATAACTACAAATGCTGCTGTAGGTCCAGAAACACTAAACCTTGAACCACCCGTTAATGCAATGATAAAACCACCTATAATTGCTGTGTATAGACCATGCTGTGGTGGTACACCACTAGCAATAGCTAGTGCCATTGCTAGTGGTATAGCAATAATCCCAACAGTTATTCCAGCTATTAAATCTTTAATAAAACGAGTTGTGTTGTAAGGGGTACTTATACATGCAGATATAAATGCACAGCTAATTTTTGTACCTGAAAGGCCATATAATTTCATTGTGTTTAATTAATTAAAAGGAAGTTGTATCGAGTGTCTAATAAGATAATCTTTTTTACGAAAAATGAAAGAGTGTTATGAAAATAATCATCTTTTTTGTGAAATAGTTTTATAGATATTGTTTTATTAACACTATCATTTTATAAGTACTGCTTATTTTGATTTTTATGCTAATCTACACTATAGATAGTGATGTTGAGGCCATTTTTAATGGTATATTAACGTTGTTTATTTCAAGGGGAAAAGCGAATGGTTATGGTTCGTTTTCGTAAGTGGTTTATTGTTTTTTTATGTGCGTTTTCTTCTGTAAGTCTTGCTCAACAAACTATGTGTGTGGGTTCTAAAACAGCCTATCAATATGATGCTGAACAAAAGATTACACCAGCGCCGACAGGGTATATGGCTTTTTACATTGATCATGTTGGACGACATGGCTCACGTTATATCAGTAAACCAAAATCTGAAGATATTGCTTATCAAATTTTGTTAATGGCTGAAAAGCAAAATCAATTGACTAGCTTAGGAAAAGATTTATTTAGGCAGATAATTCGTATTGCTGAGTTAAATAAAAATCATTACGGCGAGCTTACTGATTTTGGTCGTAAAGATATTGCTTTTATTAGTCAGCGTATGCAGAAGAATAATCCAACTGTTTTTAAAGGAAATAAAATTGATGTTGTTTCATCTCGAACCCCTAGAGCCAAAGAAACCGCAGAAATATTCATTAGTTCTTTCAAATCTAAATATCCTGATATCCATGTTACACAGCAGCCCGAAGATCAACAAACGTTATTGCGCTTTTTTGATTATTCATCAGTTTATAATGAATATAAACACAGTAAAGTAGTGAAAGATTCGGTGAAATTGATAGAGAATGCGCCTAAAACACAGCAAATAAGCGAACAGGTAGTAAAAAAGATTTTTGCTGATGATTTTATCCGAAAGCTAGATAAGGGCATTGAGGTTGTCGATAAATCATCAGTAAAAACACGGGATTTTGTGATTTCGGTTTATCAATTGTATCAAGAGCTACAAGCATTTTCGCCGCAAGTATTAAAGGATAATTATTTTGACCTTGATCCGTATTTTTCGGTTGATGAAAATACTTGGCTTAATACCGTAGTTACGGCTAAAAACTATCTGGAAATTGGTCCTGCTTTTGATGCCAATGGTATCCAAATAAAAATTGCCGCTCCATTGTTGTGGGATATGTTAAACACTGCCGATATTGCAATAGCGAATAATAATATTGATGCCAATTTGCGTTTTGCCCATGCTGAAACCATTTCACCTTTAGCCACTTTACTTGAAATTGAAGGTACATCCTCTATTGCTGAGTCTATTTTTGATTATTATGCTGTTTGGCAAGCGGATAAAATTATTCCTATGGGAGCTAATATTCAATGGATTTTTTATAAAAGCGAGAAAGAAAATCAGCCTGTATTAGTTAAAGTATTATTAAACGAGCGTGAAGTGCATTTACCTATAAAATCAGTGCAATATCCTTATTATCGTTGGAGTGATATAAAGCAATTTTATACAGATAAGCTTAATAAATTAGGTTTAAGTTATATCCCGTCACTAGCAACAGCAAATTAAGTGGTAATGGAGTTAATTGCTATAGATAAAAAGCAATATTTCTATCAGAAATATTGCTTTTTGATGATTAACCTAAAAGCAAAGCATCATCGGTAACTTTTTCACCACGTGTTTTTTCAAACATATCTAATAAATCCGTTACAGTTAATTTAGCTCGTTGTTCTCCAGATACATCAAGCACAACTTGTCCTTGATGAAGCATTACCGTTCGGGTGCCATATTCTAATGCTTGTTTCATAGAGTGAGTCACCATCATTGTTGTTAATTGTTTTTTTGAAACAATTTCATTGGTTAGCTCTAAAACAAACTGTGCAGTTTTAGGATCAAGCGCTGCGGTATGTTCATCAAGCAATAATATTTTAGATGGTTGTAAAGTTGACATTAACAAACTAATAGCTTGTCTTTGACCTCCCGAGAGTAATCCCATCATATCCGATAATCGATTTTCAAGACCTAAATTTAAAGTAGCAAGTTTTTCTTTAAATATTGATCTGATATTTCGATTAAGAGCTGAAGATAAGGTAAAACGATATCCTCGGTTATAAGCTATAGCGAGATTTTCTTCAATAGTTAAGTTTTCACATGTGCCAACCATGGGGTCTTGAAATACACGAGCAACCATACTAGCTCGTTTCCATGCTGGCCAGCGAGTGACATTTTTACCATTAATAGCAATTTTTCCTGAATCAGGAAGTAAATCGCCACTAATCACATTCAATAAAGAACTTTTACCTGCTCCGTTACTACCAATTATGGTAACAAATTCACCTTCACTAATATTCAGGTTTAGTCCTCGTAATACATGATTTTCAATTGGTGTACCCTGATTAAAAGTTAATTGTAATTGTTCAACTTTAATCATGCTTACTTACCTCTTATTTTTGCGTGTTTTTTTAATTGCTTAGGCACAACAAGAGCCAGCACAACGAGTATCGCCGTAATTAGATTTAAATCTTCTGTTCCAACCCCGATTTCTTGTAAAAACTCATTACTAAGTGCAAATGCAATAAATAAACGATATAAAATAGAACCAACAATAACTGCTAGCATCACAGCCCAAATTCGTTTAGCGGGGAATAAGCTTTCACCAATAATAATTGATGCAAGACCGATTACAATTGTACCAACACCAATGGTGATATCAGCTCCACCTTGTGTTTGTACAAATAATGAACCTCCGAGAGCAATTAAACCATTTGATATAGCCATACCAAGAATTGTGACTCTTCCAGTCGGAATGCCTTGCGATTTTGCCATTCGTTGGTTGGTGCCAGTTGCTCTTAAGGCCAATCCCATTTGGGTATTTAAAAACGCATTGAGTAAAGCCCAAAACACAATGACAAATCCTAAAGCCATAAGAGGTTGTACAATATATTGGTTGCTGTAATCTTCAGCAATAAATGGTGAAAATATAGTTTTGGCATCAAGTAAAGAAAGATTAGGGGATCCTGCCATTCTTGATGTTTCATCCATAATATACGGACCAACACCTAATATTCTTAAATTGATAGAATAGAGTCCTATCATTACAATAATACTTGATAATAATTGAAGAATATTGAGTTTAACATACAGTATTCCTGTCATTGCTCCAGCAAGACAGCCAGCAAACATACCTAATAACGTTGCAATCCAAGGATCGATACCGATATAAATGCATAATCCACATATCGCTCCACCAAGTGGAAAACTTGCATCAGCAGTAAGATCTGGGAAATCAAGTAAACGAAACGAGATAAATACGCCCAAACTCACCAACGCATAAATAAGCCCAATTCCAATTGAGCCTAATAAAAATTCAGAAGACATGAAAAAAATCCATAAAAGTTAACCGCCAAAGTTGGCGGCTTAGTTATAAAAAAAGTAAAAATTATTTTTCAACAATTTTGGTAGCTGATTTTAATACATTTTCAGATAATATAACACCTTGGCGTTCAGCCGCTTTTTTATTAATTGTTAATTGAGTAACATTACCCACTTGTGGTGGAATATCACCAGGATTTTCGCCGTTAAGTATACGGATAACAATTTTACCAGCTTGACGACCAAGATCATAATAACTCATGCCTAAAGCGGCAATAGCACCACGTTCTGCCGATTCAGGGTTGGATGCAATAAGAGGAATTTTACTTTCATTAGCCACTTTTGCTAAAGCTTCATAAGCAGAAACCACATTATTATCGGTAGTAGTATAAATCATATCAACCTTACCTTTTAAACTTCTAGCCGCAGTAGATATATCAGAAGTGCGTTGCGCAGGAGCGGCAATAATTTTCATACCTCGTTTTTCTAGCTCATTTTGTAATTGTTTTAGTATGATTGTTGAGTTAACTTCGCTAGGGCTATAAACATAACCAATGTTTTTAGCATCAGGTTTTATTTTTAGCATCATATCGATTTGAGAATCTAGTGATAAGGCGTCAGATACGCCTGTTACATTTGTTTTTGATGCATCCCAACTTGGGGTTAATTTAGCTGCTACGGGATCGGTAACGGCAGTGAAAACAATAGGAATAAGTTTTGTTGTAGCAACTAATGCTTGCGAACTTGGCGTGGCAATTCCTACAATAACATCTGGTTTATTTGCTACAAATTGTTTAGCAATTTGGGCTGCATTTGCACTACTACCTTGTGCGCTTAAAAATTGTAGCTTTAAATTTTTTCCAGCAATATAACCGCTATCTTTTAACTCATCCTCAACACCTTTACGCACATTATCTAATGCGGGGTGTTCAACTATTGCTGTAATGGCAACAAATTTTTGTTCGGTTTTAGCCTCAGCGAAAGAATAAAATGTTGCTAACGATAAACTAAGTAACATACAAAGTTTAATGATAGAATTACGCATAGAGCACTCCTGTAATGTTTTTTTTACAATCAAGCTAAATATTAAGTTACTATAAAGCAAAAAAAGATAATTTTCTAGTATAAAAACAGCTATGAGTGTAAATTTTTTATTACACATTATCAGTGATTTGATGTTAACTTGGTAAACTGGATTAATTGATGTTAATCCAGTTATTGGATTACTGTAGGTTACATTTTTTTGCTCACCTAACTACTAAGTGAGCAAAATTTTTAATTAATTTTAGTGAAGTAGGGCTTAATTATTTTCCTATGACTTTGTCAGCAGATTGAATTACCTCTGGAGGCAAAGCAACCCCTTGTTTTTTAGCTGCATCAGTATTAACAACAAGGCGTAATGCTTGCCCTATTTCTGGAGTTATACTTCCTGGTTTTTCACCTTTTAATATGCGCACAACAAGCTTACCTGATTGGCGTCCTACATCATAGTAGCTCATTCCGTATGCAGCAACGGCTCCTCGTTCAATCGCATCAGGGAACGATGCTAAAAGAGGAATTTTATTTTCATTTGCAAATTTGACTAATGACTCATAGGCTGAAACAACATTATTATCGGTTGTCGTGTAAATTAAGTCTACTCTACCTTTTAATGTATTGGCAGCAGTTGAAATATCAGCAGTTCGTTGAGCTGGTACCGCAATAAAATTAATATTTTGTTGAGATAAAAGAGTTTGTAGATTTTTTAATACCACGGTTGAATTAATTTCACTTGGACTATAAATATATCCTACTGATTTAACATTAGGTACAATTTTTTTCATAAATTCGATTTGTGGACCAATTTCTTGATAATCTGATACACCAGTAATGTTTGTGCCAGCAGGTTGCCAATCTTTAATTAATTTAGCGGCGATAGGATCGGTAATTCCAGCAAATACAATAGGAATTTGTTTGGTTGCTGCAGCTGTTGCCTGTGCACTTGGTGTCGCAATTGCCACAATAACATCAGGTTTTGCTGCTACAAATTGCCTTGCAATTTGAGCGGCAGTAGCGCTACTTCCTTGTGCACTTTTGTATTGGACAGTTAAATTCTTGTTTAACGTATAACCGCTGTCTGCCAATTCATCTTTAACACCATCACGGATTTGATCTAATGAAGGATGCTCAACAATTGCCGTAATGGCCACATTTTTAATTGTATCTGCAAAACTTAAAAAAGGTGTAAGCAATAATATTGTTACCAATAAAATAAAACGTTTCATGAATTAAACTCTCAAACTAGTACAATAGTTTAATTCTAGCTTTATTAATCAAAAATGTGAAGTTGTATTTTATTTAATTGATGATCATGTTACAAAATAATCGTTATTGTAAAATAGTTAAATAATTAATGAGCTTTGAATGAATTATTTCATATTCGATATAATGCCTATAAAACTATATTATCAGTATCTTTGTTTTTTTATTGAGCAAATATAAAAGGATTTACCCCACTTTTAGCAAACCCTTCTTCTTCGGTTTTGATATCTAATATCAGCGAAGCAATATCATCCGCGATGACTTCAATATGAGGATCTTTATCTTGATCAAATATTTTTAAATAGCTATGGCAAGCATCACAACACTCGGTTTTAATTGCAGCGAGTTCTTTTTCTAAAGAGAGGTATTGTATGTCTTTCATATTATCGCAGCAGGTACATTTAATTCTAGGTACATACCATTCACTTTCACATAAACTGCAATGTAAATAGCGTAAACCGTTGTTACCGCCTAATTGAATAATACTAGCAGTAGGCATACTATTACAAACTGGACATAACCAAAGTTTATCTGTATTTTCTGCGATAGCTTTACTTTTAATTTGACTAGCCAGTTGGCAATAATAAACAGATAATGATGACCAAATAAATATTGCTTCATTACCATCAACTTTATCAAATTCTCCTTTAAGCAAATGTAATGCTTTATTTTGTAATTCTAAAGCGCTATTTTTTTTAAGCTGTTCAATGACTATAGCGATTTGCTGCGTGGTATCAGAAAATGAGTCGAGTAATGAAGTAAAGTAATCTTGCCAAGTATCTTTAAGAGGTAAATTATCTAAACTAAGTGGAGGATATTCGCTATTTAATAAACACGATACATCAATATCTATAGGCTTATGTTTAACTAAATTGGCTTGTTGTTCAGCTATAATTGCACAAAAATTCAAATAATCACTAATTGGATTATTGTTTGCAAGAGTTTTTAAACGTTCTGCTCGATGAGCATAAAGTGTTTTAGGTGATGGATAAAATAGTAACGGGATTTGTCTAATAACTGAGTTTGTAGCTTGTTGTTCAAGTTGTTCTTGGGGGATAATTTTTATACTCATTATAAATGCTCATTGATTGTGATTTTATTCATCACTGCTTTTTATTTTTTTACTATTAAAATGACACCGCTGATAGTAACTATCAGCGGAAAATACCATTATAGATGCAGGAAAATTACTATGCTGGTTTATGTTTAATATCTGTAGATTCTTCTTCAGATTTGGCCTTTAACCTTAGTTCATTTTGATAGATCTTTTCCATTTCTTCTTCATACCAAGTTGAATGATTTTTTTGTGCCCAAGCACGCGAAACATAGCCTGTTATCATCCCTTTAATGGAACCTTTAACCCAAATAGCCATATAAGCATGACCAATTGCAAGCAGGATTAAGCCAATTGCAGCAAGAGAATGAAAAAATATCGCAATACGGACAACTGGAACAGAAAAATTATCCGCAAAATAACGGCGCCACATGATGAGGCCTGTAACAAATAAAACTAAAATTAACCCCATAATGCACCAAAATAAAAACTTTTGTCCTACATTATATTTGCCTATTGGAATGCCTCTTTCTTTGCCCAAAATGACATGTTTAAAGTTTTTAATCCATAAAAGATCATTTTTATTTGGAATATTATGGTGAGCAAGTTTTATAAACATAAACATGAGTAAAACAAAAACAATGCACCCTAAAAATGGATGCAATGCTCTTACTAATTGCGGCGTACCAAGAAATAATCCAAACAGTTTTATAGATGGAAAAAATAAAGATAAGCCAGATAGCGCAGTCAGAATAAACAGACAGACCATACACCAGTGACAGAAGCGAACAATAAGTGGTGTTCTTAATATCATGCTTTTCTTATCCATGATGATTCTCCTGTTGTGATAAATTAGAGTCAATTTTCTGTTCTAAAACAGGCAAGCCTAAACGCTTTCGAGCTTGTTTATCTGCTTCTTTTTCTTCTTCAATGTCATCTTCATCAACTTCAATTGCACCAACGCCCATGTAATGGAACAGCAAACCACTAAAAGTTGCCACAAATGCAGCTGCAGATAACGGTTTCCAAATACCCTTCCAAAATCTGACAATTTCACTAATTTTAGGGTTTTTTGGTAAGCCGTGATACAATTCTGGCTGATCTGCATGATGAAGAACATACATAACATGTGTTCCCCCAACTCCTTGTGGGTCATAAAGACCAGCATGTTCAAAACCACGTTTTTTCAAATCTACAATTCTGTGTTCAGCATGGCGAATCATATCTTGTTTAGTACCAAAGTGTATAGCGCCAGTAGGACAAGTTTTAACGCAGGCGGGTTCTTGACCAACAGCAACGCGATCGACACATAATGTACATTTATAGGAGTGATTATCTTCTTTACTAATTCGTGGAATATTGAACGGACAACCTGCTACACAGTAGCCACAACCAATACAGTGTTCCGATTGAAAATCAACAATACCATTAGCATATTGAATGATAGCACCTTCTGATGGGCATGCTTTCAAACAACCAGGATCAGAACAGTGCATACAGCCATCTTTACGAATTAACCATTCAAATTTTCCATTTATCTCGACTTCTGAATACCGCATTACAGTCCATGCTTTTGGCTCTAAATCAGCAGGATTATCATAAACACCAACAGTATTGCCAACTTCTGCTCGAAGGTCATTCCATTCACTACAAGCAACCTGACATGCTTTACAACCTATACAGGTGGTCACATCAATAAGTTTTGCAACTTCTTGTTGATAGTCCCTAGCTCGTGGCGCTGGAGTTAAAGCATTAGTTGCTGAGCGGCGTATAATATCTTGAGTTTGTAATGACATAATTTATCCTCCCATCTTATGCCGCTGTAGTAACTTTTTCGATATTGACTAAGAATGATTTATATTCTGGTGTTTGTGAATTTGCATCACCTAAATGTGGCGTCAATTCATTAACCAAAAAACCTTTCTTTGTCTGACCTGTGAATCCCCATACTATTGGGATTCCAATGGTTTCGATCTCTTTACCATCAACTGTTAAAGTTGGAAGACGTTTAGTCACAACTGCTTTAGCTTTAATATAACCTCGATGTGAAGTGATTTTAACCGTATCACCTAATTTGATTCCTTTTTTGAGGGCAAGATTTTCACTTAACTCAACAAATTGCTCAGGTTGAGTAATTGAAGCTATCCTTGCATGTTGCGTCCAAAAATGGAAATGTTCAGTGATACTATAAGTGGTACCAACATAAGGAAATTCGCTAGCATTCCCTAAGCGAGCCAAATCTTCTTTAAATGCGCGAGCTACAGGGCTGCTGACTTGATTTGGATGCAATGGATTATTACTAATAGGTGTTTCAAACGGTTCATAGTGCTCTGGGAATGGCCCATCGACTAACCGATTTAAACAAAATAACCCACCTAAACCATCATTATTCATGATAAAAGCACCAGCCCCACTACTTGGTGGTAATGTTGCTGTAAAATCAGGTACATCATTGCCTACCCAACTTGAGCCATTCCATTTTACTAAAACTCGTTTAGGATCCCATGGTTTACCATTTTCATCCGTTGAAGCACGGTTATAAAGTACTCGTCGATTCATCGGCCACGACCACGCCCAACCAGCATGAACGCCTTTACCAGATGGATCACTTGGATCACGTCTTGCCATTTGGTTACCTTGTTCTGTCCAACAACCACAGAATATCCAAATACCCGATGAGGTTGTACCATCTGCTTTTAATTGTGAAAAACCACTTAGTAATTGACCTTTTTTAAGAATAACATTGCCATTTTCGTCGGTTATATCAGCAAGTGCTCGTCCATTATAATCTTTGGCTAATTCCTCAGCCGCTGGGCCTTCTGGCTCCTTATAATCCCAAACTAAGTTTTCAATTGGCTCGTAATAAGCACCACCTTCTTCAGCATACAGCTCTTTTATTCTCAAAAAGATACGCGCAATAATTTCAGGATCATATAAAGCTTCATAAGGCGGTCTTGCTGCTGCCCAGTGCCATTGTAGCCAGCGAGATGAGTTAACTATTGTACCGTTTTCTTCTGCAAAACAGTTTGATGGCAATCTAAATACTTCGGTTTGAATTTTGCTAGAATCTACATCATTAGATTCGCCATGGTTTTTCCAAAACTCAGCTGTTTCTGTTGGCATAGGATCAATGCTAACCAAGAATTTTAAGTTAGATAAACCTTCGCGAATACTATTTTTATCGGGAAGTGCAGCAAGTGGGTTAAAGCCCTGACAAATAAAGCCATTGGCTTGACCATCACGCATCATTTTGCTAAATCTTAAAATATCATAGGTTTTATCCCATTTAGGTAACCAATCAAATCCCCAATCGTTATCTTTAGTCGATTTATCACCGTACATTGATTTCATAAAGCTGACAAAGAATTTTGGATAATTCACCCAAAAATTCACTTCGCTTGGACCAAGTGGTTTTGGTGTTTTTTCATCTAGGTACTGAGTAAGTGAAACTTGAGAATCTTTTGGTAAATCAAGATAAGCAGGCAGACGATTTGATAATAAACCAACATCAGTTAAGCCTTGAATATTTGAATGTCCACGTAGTGCGTTAATACCTCCGCCCATTACGCCAATATTGCCTAAAATAAGCTGAATCATGGCAGCAGTACGGATAATTTGTGATCCATAAGTATGCTGAGTCCAACCTAATGCATATAAAAATGTGGCTGCTCTATCGTTAGTTTTAGTGCTAGCAAGTGAGCGACAAACATGCAAAAAACCTTCAATAGGGCTTCCCGTTATTTTATTTACCATTTCGGGTGTATAACGTTTGACATGCTGTTTTAATAGATTCCATACACAACGAGGATGACTTAGTGTTTTATCCCGAAGAGCATAACCGTTGTCATCCTTTTGATATGCCCAACTTGTCTGATCATACTGTTTGGTATCAGCTTCATAACCACTAAATAGCCCTGTAACTTCATCAAAATTAAAATCATCACAAACAATTAGGCTTGCATTACTATGAGTAACTAAGTAGTCAAAATTAACTTCGTTATTGGTAATAAGATAATTGATAATACCAAGTAGAAAAGCAATATCAGAACCTGAGCGAATAGGTACATACAAATCAGCCACTGAGGCTGTTCGATGAAAACGAGGGTCAATGGCAATCAGTTCAGCACCATTATTAATTTTTGCTTCTATAGCCCATTTAAAACCAACCGGATGAGCTTCAGCTGCATTTCCCCCCATTACGATAACAACATTAGCATTCTTGATATCATTCCAGTTGTTAGTCATGGCGCCGCGACCAAAAGTAGCCGCTAAGCTAGATACAGAAGGACCATGACAAACTCTAGCTTGGGTTTCAAGGCTTAACATACCTAAAGCGCGTGCAACTTTGAACGCTAACCAACCTGTTTCATTACTAGCTGCTGAGGTAACAAGCCAGCCTGTTGTTGTCCAGCGATTGACTGTTGTGCCTTCCGCATTTTTTTCAACAAAATTTTTATCTCGATCAGCTTTCATTAAACGAGCAATACGATCAATGGCTTCATCCCAACTTATTTGTTGCCATTTATCTGAACCAGGGGCACGGTATTCAGGATATTTAACTCGTTGTTCGCTTTTTATATAATCCAGAACACCTGCACCTTTAGGACAAAGAGAACCACGACTAACAGGATGATCGGGATCTCCTTCTACATGGAAAATAGACGATTCGGCATTTTTAGCCCCATCGCCACGGCTATATAGCAACATACCACAGCCAACAGAGCAGTAAGTACAATTATTTCGAGTTTCTTTTGATTTCAATAATTTATATTGGCGAGTTTGAGCAAGCGCTACATTTGGAGAAAAACCAAGCGTAGCTACCGTTGTTCCAGCCATACCACCAGCACAGATCTTAAAGAACTGCCTACGGTTAAATAGCATATGGACTCCTTAAAAAGCTGACATTACGTTTTAATTTATTATATTGGAAGCGATTAACATCCTTACTAGCTGTAATGATAATCTTTAATCAAATGGAAATAAAGGGATAAACAGATATGAATTTATAAACTTTGACATATGTCAAAAAATAAAATAATGACAGCTTACTTTATGTTTAATATGGTGAAAAATTATATTAATATAAAAAAGTTTCAGGTAACACTACGTTTAAGTATAAAAATTTATAAGGCAGTTAGACAACTGACCATAAAGCGTCTAACAAATTAGTGAAAGTTATTTTTTCTTAATGATATAATTGCCATATCTCTTACCAATTGAGAAGAAATTAATTTTTTTATGTATATTCATTACCACCGTTTCTCAAATTACTGCAAATAATACGATTAATTTCTACAATATGGTTATTAACCATTGTTTGATATGGCTAAAAACATAAAGGAGGGTTATCATTAATACAAAAGTTCAGCAGCTCTTGTCTCTTTATTGTTTTTAGGCGCAAAAACCAAACCTTCAAGGATATTTATTTGGATAACATAACCAGAATCACATTAGCAAAACTACTTAGTTCTTTTTTTTATTATCCACCAAATAATAAAGTTACTACACCATTAATACAGGCATTATTGCATATTGATGATTTAGTCAAATGGTTAAACCCTTATATTATTTCTGAACAGTGCAATATATTAGCAAATCACATTGATGACTCAGAACTTAATTATCAGTTTTCGTTACTATTTGAAGGTCAAGGAACAATGCCTGCACCACCATGGGGATCATTTTACCTTGATAAAGAACATTTATTACTAGGCGAATCACAAGAATGCTACCGCCAATTTCTGCAGCAACATGGTTTGACGCTCAATACAGGAATGAACGAACCCGAAGATCAATTTGGATTAATGCTAATGGCGTATGCCATGTTGCTTGAAAATAATAACTATACAGCAGCAAAACAGTTAATCAATGAACATTTATTGATCTGGTCTTCAACCTATTTAAAAAGACTAAAGCAAAATGAGATAAGTCCATTTTATCGGGCATTAGCTATGATTGCTGATCAATATTTGCAGATGCTTTAATTGTATTTTCTATTTTTTGAAAAAATAGTTATTTCAGGTAAATGATTATTTTACTTAATGCTGAATTGTAACTTGTCATACTGTAACATTGCAGCTTTTATCTTAATCGGTATAATCCATGCTATGCTTTTTTCAAGGTAAATAATTAATGCTAGCCTATTTACAACTAATGCGATTAGATAGACCTATTGGCTCATTGCTTTTACTCTGGCCTACCCTTTGGGCAATTTGGCTTACGGGACACCCCTCTATTTACATAACAATTATTTTTATACTTGGCGTATTTGTAATGCGCTCGGCAGGTTGCGTAGTGAATGATTATGCTGATCGTCATTTTGATGCACATGTTGAACGGACTAAAAATCGCCCACTGGCTCGTGGAGCATTGACAGAAAAGAATGCATTATGGACGTTATTTGTATTATTATTTATTGCTCTTTGCTTATTGCTAACTTTAAATAAACTATCATGGTTGATAGGTTGTTTTGCGTTATTAACTGCGCTGATTTATCCTTTTATGAAGCGTTATACCCATTTACCTCAGATCATCTTAGGTATCGCATTTAGTTGGAGCATTCCGATGGTATATGCAGCAACTATTGAGCAGTTCCCATTAACCTGTTGGTTGCTTTTCTTTGTTAATATTTGTTGGACAATTTCCTATGACACCGAATATGCGATGGTTGATCGCAACGATGATGTAAAAATAGGTATAAAATCCACTGCCATCTTATTTGGACGTTATGATAAATTAATCATTGGATTATTACAGATAGCTTCTATTATTGGTTTATTATTGATTAGTTTAATCAACCAACTATCGTTGATAGTTTATATTGCTTTATTACTAGTTACAGCATTATTTATTTACCAACAATGGTTGATAAAAGATCGAGAAAGAAATAAATGTTTTAACGCATTTATGAATAACAATTATGTCGGTTTGATTGTTTTTTTAGGTCTCTTTTCTGTTTAAAAATTAAATCACTACTATATTTACAGATTGATTCAATCGAAAATATAACTTAATCATATCTGTGTTTATTTTATATCCTTTTATTTCATAAGTTTAAGTTATAAAAAAAACCTTACTTTTTTAAAAGTAAGGTTTAGGAAGTTAACACTAATTAAAAAATTATAAATGAAAAAATTATGCTTCAATAGCAACTCTTAACTTTTTCATTGCATTTTTTTCAAGCTGGCGGATACGCTCTGCTGAAACACTATATTTATCGGCTAAGACCTGTAAAGTTGATTTGCTTTCATCAGAATCTAACCAACGTGCTTTAATAATATCTTGGCTACGTTCATCTAATTTTAATAATGCATCATGTAGCCTATCTGTCGCATCATTTTCCCAATTATCATTTTCAATTGATTTTGAGAAATCAGAATTGCTATCTTCTAAGTAAAGTGCCGGTGCAATAATTGAATTATCATCGTCATCATTATCTATATCAAATGACATATCTTGTGCCGACATACGTGATTCCATTTCAAGTACATCTTTACGACTTACACCTAATTCATCTGCTACCATATCCACTTCTGCATTACTGAACCAACCTAAACGTTGTTTAGTCTTTCTTAGATTAAAGAATAGCTTTCTTTGTGCCTTCGTTGTTGCAACTTTAACAATACGCCAATTTTTTAATACATATTCATGGATTTCAGCTTTTATCCAATGCACAGCAAATGAGACCAAACGAACACCCATTTCAGGATTGAAACGACGTACTGCTTTCATCAAGCCAATATTACCTTCTTGAATTAAGTCAGCTTGTGGTAAACCATAACCCGAATAACCACGGGCAATATGCGCTACAAATCGTAAATGAGATAAAATTAACTGGCGAGCAGCATCTACATCATCGTGATAATAGAGTTTTTCACCTAATGATTTTTCTTCTTCTGCAGTTAACATTGGATAGGTGTTAATCATGCGAAGGTATGATTCTATATTTCCTTGTGGGATTAAAGCACCTACTTGCATTTTTAAATCAGTACTCATTTAATTCCCCCTTAAATAATAAATTTCGTTACATTAAATATGTAACAATAAAAACGTTAAACTAGCGTTTATTACAATATTAGACCAATGAATTATAAATTAGTTCACTATTTTAGCTAAAATACTTAAAATGTTTTACTTAATATTAGCCTTTTATTAAATTGATATATATCTTGGCAATTTATAGCAAAATAACTAGACAATTTGTGCTATTTTTAAGTATTTCTTAGTCGCAATCAACGATGAAAGCCACCCAATACTAGCTGTTATAAGGACAATCAATAAACTCTCATCCCATAATAGCCCTTCAATATGGATTATTGTTCCAAATGTATCAGAAACATTCAACATAATTAACTCTATTTGATAAATAAATATTTCCGATAACACTAACGCTATAATAGCGCTAATAAAACTAATAAACATTCCACTATAAAGAAATGGACGCAAAATAAATCCTTCTGTTGCCCCAATTAATTGCATAACCATAATCGTCTGTTTTCTAGAGAATATATTTAAACGGATGCTATTACCAATCACAAGGGATACAGCTATAATCATAAATATAGAAATAATCCATACGATAGATTTAACCATATCAGTTAGTGCTGTTAAACGAGTAAACCAGCTATCATCTAATTTTATATCATCAATACCATCAATGGTAAGCAATTCTTTTTGTAATCGATGTAACACAGCTGTCTTTTTTGACTCATCTTTAGGAATAACAATTGCTACTGCAGGTAATGGATTTTCATCTAGCAAATCGAGTGCATCACTAAACCCAGACCACGTTTCGAATTCTTCTTTTGTTTCATCTTTGGAAAGATATTCAACCTGATCAACTTCATAATAAGATTTAATTTTAGCAATCAATTCTGTTGTTTGTTCTGATGTTAATTCTTTATTGATATAAACTGTCAAACTGGGAGTTGGATTCCATTGCTGTGCAGTTTGACTAGCGTTTTTCCAAAGTAAATAGCTGATAGTTGGTAAAGTAATTGAAATAGCAATAACAAAAATGGTCAGTAATGAAGCAATAATATGCTGAGAAAAGTCATTAAACGTGTTACGCCAAGCATAACCGATTTGTCTTATCCAGCGAGAGAAAAAGCTATTTTCATTCTTCTTCGATTTACTAGGTTTGATATTAGTTAAGCTCATTAATTTTTAATCTCTAAACGTCCCTGATTTAAATGCAATATTCGATGGTGCTTGCGTCGTATCAGTCCCATATTATGCGTTGCCATCAAAATCGTTACACCAGCTTGATTAAATTCTTCAAAAAGCTTTAAGATATCTTTTGATAGTTTATCATCTAAATTACCTGTGGGTTCATCAGCAAGCAAAACACTAGGACGATTAACAATAGCGCGAGCGATACCTACTCGCTGCTGTTCACCACCAGATAACTGTATTGGATAAAATTCCATCTTATTAAGTAATCCAACTTTATCCAGTGAAGCGGAAACTCTTCTTTTAATTTCTTCAGCTGGTTTACCTAAAATAATTAATGGAATAGCTACATTATCATAAACAGTGTGATCCATCAGTAATTGGTGATCTTGAAAAATCATACCAATTGTGCGACGTAGAAATGGCATCTCTTGGCGTCTTAAACTTGAAACATCAACGCCATTTAACAACACTTTGCCATCATTCGCTCTTTCTAACCCACAAATTAATCGCATTAACGTACTTTTACCAGCCCCTGAGTGTCCAGTTAAAAAAGCCATTTCACCAGGTAATAAAGTGAAGCTAATATTTTGTAGTGCTGGTTTACCGCCAGAATACACTTTACTTACACGCTGAAATTGAATCATGACACTCTCTAACCATCTGTTTCATCAAACAAGGCATTGATAAAATCATCAGCAACAAAAGGCCTTAAATCTTCAATTTTCTCCCCGACACCAATATAACGAATAGGAATATTAAACTGATCGGCAATACTAAAGATAATACCCCCTTTTGCAGTACCATCTAATTTAGTTAATGTCATCCCAGTGACACCAACAGCCTCATTAAATAGTTTGGTTTGACTAACCGCATTTTGACCAGTACCAGCATCAATAGTCAACATAATTTCATGGGGTGCTGTTTCATCGTGTTTCTTAATTACGCGTACTATTTTTTTTAACTCATCCATTAAATGAGATTTATTTTGTAAGCGCCCTGCAGTATCGGCTATTAATATATCTATTTTTTTTGCTTTTGCTGCTTGTATTGCATCATAAATGACAGAAGCGGAATCTGCATTAGTATGCTGAGCAATAACAGGGATATTATTCCGTTCTCCCCAGACTTGTAATTGCTCAACAGCCGCTGCCCGAAAGGTATCACCCGCCGCAAGCATAACCGATTTGCCTTGTTGTTGAAATTGACGAGCCAATTTGCCAATTGTTGTTGTTTTTCCAACACCATTAACACCAACCATCAATATTACAAATGGTTTATGGCTTTCTATATCAAGGGGCTTATCTACTCCATCTAAAATAGATTTCATTTCCTGTTTTAAAAGATCATGTAATGCATCAGCATCTTTTAGCTCTTTTCTCGATGCTTGTTTAGTTAAGGAATCAATAATTTTTTGGGTTGTGTCAAAACCTACATCAGCAATAAGTAACTGCTCTTCTAATTCTTCAAATAAAGCATCATCGATCCTTTTCCCTTTAAATAAACTAAGAAAACCTGAACCAATATTTTGTTTAGTCTTAAAAAGACCTTTTTTTAAACGAGAGAAAAACCCTTCTTTTTTTTGTTCAACCATAAATAATTATCCCATAACATTTTCTAAGATCATTTTATCTTATTTTAGAATAAAGCCCAATGTATTCAATAAAAGAGACCATTCTTGTTCTTTTGTCAGATTTTTTTCTAATTACAAAATGTAGAAAAACACTAGGTTGTTTACACTTCAAGTTAAAATAATCCTATAAAAACTCATAAAGTATTTTCCTCGCAATCATTTTATGCAGTTTAGCCATATTATAATAGTTAATAAATCACTTAAAAATTTGTTTTTTATTTTTGAGTTGCTAAATGTTTATTGACAATACCACATCTTCATTTGAGTACGTATCACTCTTTTTACTTTTCCACTTATTTGTGGATAGGTAGGTTTGATCAATTTTACTTTTTTTATTCATGTTTATTACAATAGTTCCTCAAATTACTATAAACAACACGAATAATTTCTATAAATTAGTTTAAAATTTAAAATTTCATAATTATTACAATTTATTAATAATAATTATCAATATCATTTTTGTTATTACGGTAAAATGTTAAAATTATAATAAGAAAATAAAGGGTAAAAAACATTGTTAAAATTAATGAAAATTAAATATTTAGTTATAGCTACCATCTTCTTTACAATTATTTATATTGTATGTTTATTCATATCTCATTCAGAGCCTACAGCTAATTATATTACTTCACCAGTTACCAAAGGTAATATTGAAAAAACCGTACTAGCCGATGGAACAATTAGTGCTTTTAAACAAGTTAGTGTTGGTGCGCAGGTTTCTGGACAAATTAAAAAACTCTATGTTGAGTTGGGCGATGAAGTTAAACAAGGCGATATGATTGCTGAGATTGACGATCTTAAACAAAGCAATGATTTAAAACAATCTGAAGCGTCACTTAATAGTTTAGAGGCACAACGTGAGGCAAAAAAAGCAAGATTAGTTAACAATCAATTAACCTATGATCGCCAGTACAAACTCGTTCATAAAGGCGTTGGCATTCAATCGGATTTAGATGCGGCAAAAGCTGAACTCGATGCAATCAAAGCCGATATTGCAGCACTTGATGCTGATATCGTTAAAGCACAAATTGCAGTTGATACCGCCAAAGTTAATTTGGGATATACTAAAATTCGCTCCCCTATTGATGGAGTGATTGTTGCCATTCCAGTCAATGAAGGACAAACTGTTAACTCTGTTCAAAGTGCACCAACCATTGTTAAAGTAGCGCAACTTGATAAAATGACCATTGAAGCGCAAATTTCTGAAGCCGATGTGATCAATGTAAAAAAAGGAATGCCTGTTTACTTTACCATTTTAGGCCAACCGAATAGACGTTTTGATGGTTTAACACTAAGAGCTATAGAGCCTGCACCAGACTCAATTAACACTGAAACAACCTTGTCAAGCTCATCATCAACAACAAAAAGCGCAATTTATTATAATGGATTATTTGATGTAGATAATCCCGACCATGTATTAAGAATTTCAATGACAGCGCAAGTTTATATTGTCTTGTCTGAGGCAAAAGATGTACTAACCATTCCATCTCAAGCAATTCAAAAAAAATTGGGCAATAATAAAGCCATTATTTACCTGTTAGATAAACATAATGAGATCGAAGAACACGAAGTTACTTTGGGTATCGATAATAATGTCAATGTTGAGATAAAATCGGGGATTAAAGAGGGTGATATGGTTGTGGTCAGTGGCACTAATGGCGCTTCACTAGGTGGTAATAATGCAAGAGCCCCAAGGATTCGATTCTAATATGGTCAATAATATACCTCTTATTAAGCTTGAGAATATTGTTCGTGAATTTCCAGCAGGCGATACAACTATACAGGTTCTTAAAAGCATAAATCTAACAATTAATGCTGGTGAAATGGTGGCGATAATTGGCGCATCAGGATCGGGTAAATCCACTTTGATGAATATTTTAGGCTGTTTAGATAAACCGACCTCAGGCACTTATTCTATTGGAGGACGCACAACAAGTGAATTGTCACCTGATGAGTTAGCTCAATTACGCCGTGAGCATTTTGGTTTTATCTTTCAACGTTACCATTTATTAAATGCACTAACCGCACAAGGCAATGTAGAAATCCCTGCTATTTATGCTGGTGTTACCAATGAACAACGTCAAAAAAGAGCGAACGAAATTTTAACACGTTTAGGGCTTGCCGAAAAAATCCACAATAAACCTAACCAGTTATCTGGAGGGCAACAACAGCGGGTCAGTATTGCCAGAGCCTTAATTAACGGTGGACAAATCATTTTAGCTGATGAACCAACGGGAGCACTCGATCGTAAAAGTGGTTTAGAAGTGATGGCTATCTTACAAGAGTTACATCAACAAGGTCACACTGTTATCATTGTTACCCACGATTCAAATATTGCCCAAAGTGCCCAAAGGATTGTTGAAATTAGTGACGGTAATATTATTTCTGATTCTATTAACCCTAATTATCAATTTGATCAAAATGATAATCGACAAGTTAAGCAAATCGAAGCAACCAGAACCCAAGATAATCTACTAGCAAAATATTACCGTTTTCGAGATGCTTTTAAAATGGCCATGCTATCAATGCTTTCGCAGCGATTACGGACATTTTTAACCATGTTAGGCATAATTATTGGCATTGCCTCGGTAGTCTCTGTTGTTGCATTAGGACAAGGCACAAAGCAGAAAATTTTATCTAACATTAACTCATTAGGAACTAGCACGTTAGAAATCTATGCAGGATCGGGCTTTGGTGATCGTAATGCGGATAAAATTACTACATTACGCTCATCAGACGCAGATTTTTTGGCGCAACAAAACTTTGTCCACAGTACGACCCCTAACCTTGCAACCAGTGTTTATTTCCGAATTAATAATTTAGCAGTAACTGGAACAGTAAATGGTGTAGGAGAGCAATTTTTTGCGGTTCGTGGTTACACTATTTCTCAAGGAAAATCTTTTGATGAAGCAAGTATTATTGCCTCGGCACAAGATGCAGTGATTGATGACAATACTGTTAAACGGTTATTTGCAAATCAAAACCCAATTGGAAAAATTTTAATGGTTGGACAGTTACCAGTAAGAATAATTGGTGTTGCAACTAAACAACAGCAAGGATTTGGTAGCAATGAAAGCCTGAATGTTTGGTTGCCTTATACTACCGTGATTAACCGCATGGTAGGTCAAACTTCGTTAAAAAGCATTACAGTACGTGTTAAAGATAATGTTAATTTATCTGTTGCTGAACAAGCTATTAATCGAATTATGTTACAACGGCATGGTACAAAAGATTTTTTCATCTTTAATTCCGATAATATACGAGAAACAATCAACTCATCCGCTTGGGTAATGACGTTATTGGTTTCGGCTATTGCGCTGATTTCCCTCGTTGTTGGCGGTATTGGTGTGATGAATATCATGTTAGTATCAGTCACAGAAAGAACTCGAGAAATTGGCGTACGAATGGCCGTTGGTGCTCGGTCAAGCGACATATTACAGCAATTTTTAATTGAAGCTGTATTAGTATGTTTAATTGGCGGAACAATAGGTATTGTACTCTCATTTGCCATTGGCTTTATTTTTAATTCTGTTGTTACATCATTTGCAATGAATTTCTCGGCAATAGCTATTATAGCGGCATTTAGTTTCTCAAGTATAATTGGTATTATTTTTGGTTATTTCCCTGCTAGACGGGCAGCTAAACTCGATCCAATTTATGCTTTAGAACGAGAATAGCAATTTTACTATAATAAAAAATCCCATTGTACAAAATGATACAATGGGACTTAAAACGTCAAAAATAAGTGATTAACTTATGTTGTTTTTAAACTTGTTAACCATTTATTTTTTATCAGAATGCGCTTTTTCTTCTATTTTTGCATTAGGATCTAACCCTGCTACAAATGCAGTAACTCTTGCATAATCATTAATAAATGCATCATCACTAGTTACATTAAGTTGATTTGCTATGATAAAAAACTTACGATTAACAATAACCGTAGGGATTGAATCTGGTTTCATCTCTTTAATCGCATCTGCTTGTTGTACCATAAATGATTTAACCAAAAAGCTATCTTTTGTTTTATCATACACTTCATTACTAACACCTAATTTTTCAAAAACAGCTTTAATGTCATCTGCTGTTTTTATCGTTTTATCTTTTTGAACCGCATTATAAAGTGCATCTGAAGCTTTATCTTCTATACCTAGTACATTAGCCACAGCCCATGCTTGCGCAAGATCTTTAGCTAATGGTCCAAAATCTTCTAAATGGTAGCGTTTGAATTTAACACCTTCTGGTAAAGCCTTGCTAATAGTTTGAGGACCTTGATTTTGAATTTCAAATCTAAAACAGCTTGGGCAATTAAACGAAAAGAACTCAATAACTTCTTTATCTGGCGATGGATGAGTTGGTAGCGCGGCATATTGTTTACCTAATTCAATCGGCTCAAATGCATTCGCTGAGGTGTCGGCCTTAGTAATAGTTGGGCTTTCATTTGCAAAACAGTTTACAGAAAAAAGCAAAATACTAATTGTGATAAGTGTTTTTTTCATTTTAATGATTCTCCTTATTCTTTTATAATCCCACGAGCTTTTAACAATGCGGTTTTAAAATCTTCTTCATAATCTTTTTTTAGACCCGGAATAACATCATTCTTATCCGAACCTCGCATTTTTAAATGATAAATTAAAACTTCATCACTCAAATCTTTTAATTCACCTTCAAAACCAGCCTCTTGACCTAATTTAGCTAAAAATTGTAATAAATTAAGATCAGAATCGCCTTCCCATGCGGGTTGCAATAATTCCATTACTTCATCAATACGATGACATTTCATAATTGTTACCTTTAGTAAATCTTCAAACCTTTCGAAGATAATGATAATTAAGCAATCATTAAAAATGATACGCTACGACTTGCAATAACATTACTATATAGTAATGTTATTTTGTTTTTTCGCAACGTAAAAGAGAAATAATTTATGGAAAAACCCTCTATTACTGCAATCATTCTAGCTGGAGGTAAAAGTACCCGTATGAATGGCAACGACAAAGGACTATTATTATTACATCAAAAACCACTTTATCAACATGTCATTGATTGCATCAAATCTCACGTTGATGCAATCATGATTAATTGCAATCGTCACACAGAACAATACCAAAAAGCAGGTTATCCTATATTTAGTGATGACCTAGCAGGATTTTGTGGACCATTATCGGGGATTTACAGTGGTTTATTACGCAGCAAAACCGATTGGAACTTATTTGTCAGTTGTGACACGCCTTTTTTGCCAGCTGATTTAATTGACCGTTTAGCTTTTTATACGGCAAATAACAGCGCTATTTATCCACATGATGGACAATACTACCATCCAACCATCCTACTTATTCATAAAACCGTTACTCAACAACTAAAAATTTATTTAGAGCAAGGCGAACGCAAGCTGATGCTGTTTTTAGAACAAATCAGTGCTAAATCGGTTGATTTTAGCGATAAAGCAGTTTGTTTTAGCAATATCAACACGCTAGAGGTGCTTAATGCATTTAATCAAAAAGAAGATAAATAATTATTTGTTTTTTAATATTATTTTTAAACAAAAAACTAAATAAAATCAACACGTTTTATGATAGTTTTGTGAAAAATAATGCCTTTTTTTATTGGGGATAGAATGGGTTAGATGCGGTAGCTTTGCCACAACGGTGCAACCCTAAGGGTGGCCCCTACTTGCGCGGGGGCTTTATTCTTTTTTATATTGTCCTTTCAAGCACCATAACCACCTTCTGCTCTCTAAGGATTAAGCGCTAAAAACTAAGGTGTAGTGCAATCAACGTTAGTATAAAAGGTGCGATCTTGGTTAGAGCCGATGTGGCCCGTATCAATACTGACAGAGTAGGGAAACTGACTGTAACCTTTCACTACCTCAGATGTCCAAGAGCGATAAGTGAAGTCCGCATCAACGTAGTCTTTCATGTTGCCCCACTCCGAGAAAAAACCTCCACCTATTCGACGATGGTAGTTGTTCCCTGATGAATTAGGTGTTGCACCTGCCATAGTATCAGTACGGCTTCTTGCGAACGCATTGGTTAACTCCTTTACCAGTGGTAAACGATAACCCAAACTCTCACACCATTTTTTTTGATCAAAAAAGTTAGCGTGTTGACGTCCCCGATTGACGAACCACTGCCTCAATTCAAATCCATATTTCACCATTACTCGCCCACTAGCATCCTTGCCCTCTAGTACGAAGGTATGTGGTAAATTTGGCTTGTGAATTCCCCCAGGATTCGGGTTTGAATATTCTCTCGAGTTAGGACCATTTAACCATACTCTTACTACAAATTGCCCTTTATCTTTAATCCAATTATCACGCTGATCTGGCCTTGTCCAGTGCGCCGTTACTTTTATTCCATCATACTCAACAGGGGACCAAGTTAATTGGCTTAAATCTTGAACGGATGTATTTAAAATATCAAAGTATAAACCATCTGCCCCCATTGTTGGAAAATTATTTTTGTAAGCTCCTTCATCATTGGCTAAAACTTTGTATCCCCTATCTGGATCCCACTCAGGAGCACCTGCGAAAGAACTTCTACCGGGCTCCAGGTTAGGCCTTACAAAAAGCCAAATCTTCGGCTTCGGCTGCGGCGGTGGCGGTGGCGGCGGTGGCGGTGGCGGCGGCGGCGGCGGCGGCGGTGGCGGCGGCGGCGGTGGCGGTGGCGGTGGCGGTGGTGGTTCTGGTAATGGTGGTAATGAGCTAGATGAAAGTACTATTGCATCACTACGATTAACCCCAAATGAATAACTACTATAAAAGGCACTACATAAAATAAAAAAAAGCAAACATATATTGCAAAATAAAATACGTTCAGCAGTTAAATAGTTTGGATACTTCATTTTATTTCCTTTATCAAATAATATTTTATTTTTATAAATTTCTAGCATTACTAATAAATTTCCATGCCAACAAACATATAATTTGTTAAATAAATTATTTAAACTTATCCAACACCCTAAGCATTGAAGGCTAAAGGTTGAAGAACAACGCAAACAACTGATAGATTGGCAAGGCGCGTAAGCTTTGCCTGCTCAGCGCCCCAACTTGCGCAGGGGCTTTATTCTTTTTTATATTATCCCCTCAGGTACCATAACCACCTTCCGCACCCGAAGGATTAAGGACTAAACGCTAAAAACTAAGGTGTGGTGCAGACAACGTAAGCCATAGCGGCCCCATCCTTGTAAGTCTTGCCATGCGGCATGATAGCGTAGTTATTGCTACCTGTTGCATCACTCGCAAAGTAGAAGTTGAAAATAAAGCCCACATCAGCGTAGCTCTCCAGGTTACCCCACTCTGCTAAAAAGCCTGCACCTATGTGACGCATGAAATAATTAACTGATGAGTTAGGTGAAGCACCATCTGTGCCATTTATACATGGGAATGTACTATCTACACCACACTTTGCGTTAGTTAAATCTTTGACCTGTGTTATTCGATAACCCAAACTATTACACCATGCTGTTTGATTAGAAGGAGTATCTGTTTTATCTCCCCGATTGACGAACCACTGCCTTAACTTAAAGCCATACCGAATCTCATTGCCTCGACTATCCTTACCGACTAACTCAAAGGTCTGTGGCAAAGATGGACGTGTTAGTGAACTAGGATTATCTGAATTTATCTGAGTACTACTTGCCCTTGGACCATTTAATATTACCCGTGTTACATTCTTGGATTTATCTTTAAGCCAACTATCGTGTAGAACTCTACGATTACGTGAGTCTATGTGTGAATCTGTACGCGGCTTTGTCCAACTCACCGTTGCACGTATACTACCATTTGTTTTAACTGTCCAACTCAACTGACTTGCATCAAGCCCACCTACATCCAAATCAAAATACAAGCCATCTGAACCTGTAGTTGGAAAATTTTGGCCGTAAGATGATGGGTTTGCTGACTGAATTAAAAAGCCCTTATCTGGATTCCATATGTTAGATGGACCAGCAAAGGTTGGCTTGTCCCAACCCAAGCCAGTTGTGCCACCAAGATACAAATTCGGCCTGGCCAAACAAATAACGGGCTGTAACGGTAAAGTGATATAATACTCCGCAGTGCCTCCACTAAAAGTACTACTATTGGGTACACCGTACTGCGTAGCTAAATTTCCTCCAGTACTACTTAAGGTTACCTTATAAGGGGCATGACATAGACTTAATGCATCACCACGACTAACGGTATTACCATATTTATCCGTTATTGCTAACGATATACTTCCTAATGCGGAAATACCATTTACTCCCTGTCCATCTCCATCATCATCTCCCCATTTACCTTGTGCCACTAAGTCATTTATATTTATTGAGTCGCTTAATGGCGGGACTATCATTTCAATATCAGCCAAGGTATCCCCTACATTAGCCAACTCGATTGGCGCTGTTGGTGATGAAGGATTATTTTGCGGTGTGAATATTCGACCATCTGATAACTTAATACCTAATAAGTCTTCTATTTTAGTCACTTTAGTAACACCGCCATCAAAAGTTAAATAAGGCGCAGTACCGTGAATGCGCTCAGAAGTCGTAGCCGATAATGCCTGCGATTCTAAAGAGTACGGCAATAACAACAATAGCGCTAATGCCAATGGGATTTTTAAAGATAGTTTTGTGGATAATTTCGAAAATAATTCGAAAAATAATTTGGAAGGTATAAATAAGTTTCGAGTAAAAACTTGTCGAATAGGATTATTTGATAAATTTAAGACATAGGTTTGCCAGTGCCTTGTGCCTTGTGCCTTGTGCCTAAAATGGTACTGCATTTCGTTTCACCTGTCAAGTAATATTTTGTTTTATTTAAATTTTTATGTTTATTCGCTTATTTAATAAGCTCATTTTTCTAAAACGATGAAAGTATAGCCGTTTAAGGGATGATTGACTAGTTTTTTTGCGGACTTTTTTGTAAAGAAATGTAAAGATGAAAACGATTCAGCTTTATAGATAGGTGAATTTTATAATTAAAATAGGGTGTTAGCTTTAGGACTTTTTAACTTTTGTGGAATGATTAATATTGCTGATAACATCTAAAACACAAACACACCCAACAACCCAGTTTGGCGTGCTAGCTTTATTTCGTTATCGGTATATTTTGATGCTGTGATAAGACAAGCATATTAGCATTGTGGTGCTATAAGTGTGTTTTTACTCTAAAATAGCTCAGGTAGACTATTGATTTTATTTAAGTTTTTCAATCAAATCAAACGATTATAGTTGACTGTGGTGTTGTTTGAGTTGTAATTTTAGTGGCTTTTGCAGTGGTTTTATCTCTTTCGAGGTAGAAAATAGTGTATATTAGGTTTAAATTGAGTATAACCATTTTGAACCAAGAAATAATGAATATAAAAAAAACGCTCGCTATTTGTGGTTACAGTAGTAGTGGTAAAACTACCTTGTTGGCGAAGGTTATTCCGCTACTTGTTGAGCAGGGCTTTAAGGTGGCGACTTTAAAACATACGCATCACGATGTTGAATTTGATATTTCAGGAAAAGATAGCTATAAATTGCGTAAAGCAGGATCGTTACAAACAATTGTGGCTTGTGATAACCGTTACGCTTTAATTTGTGAAACACCCAATAAACCTGCCGATTTGCAGACTTTAATTAATCAATTTTCTGATGTTGATATTATTTTAGTTGAGGGCTTTAAAGATGAGCAAATTCCTAAAATTATTTGTCACCGAAGTTCCGTTAAAAAACCGTTTTTTATTGATGATTTTACCTTGGCTATTGCTAGTGATGAGCCGTTAGATGCTTTTTTACCCATTTTGGATATAAACAACCCACTTCAACTTATTGAATTTATAAAAAGTTATTTATTTAATCAATAATATATCGTATCTTATTTGCTAATTTTTTACGTTATTTTATCTAAATCAGCATGAGGCTTTTATTCAGGAAATTTTTAAATATAACTAAAAAAGCGATAATTGGATTTATGCTATTATCTATCTTTTCGACCTTAGTAATGCGTTGGGTGAATCCACCTTTCGGTTCTATGCTAATGATAGAACGTAAGATAATGCATTGGAATACACCACAACAACGAATCTGGAAAGATTTGGACGAAATTTCAGATAATATAAAAATTGCGGTAATCGCTTCAGAAGATCAAAATTTTCCTGTGCACTGGGGATTTGATTTTAACGCTATCCGCCTAGCGCTAAATCATAATCAAAATAGCAAAAATATTAAAGGTGCTAGCACAATTACTCAGCAAGTCGCTAAAAATATCTTTTTATGGCCAACTCGTAGTTGGATTCGCAAAGGAATGGAGTCTTGGTTTACATTATGGATAGAACTTTTTTGGTCAAAAGAACGTATTCTTGAGGTCTATTTAAACTGTGCAGAATGGGGAGAAGGTATTTTTGGCATTGAAGCGGCTTCTCAGTATTATTTTAATGTAAGTGCCAATCAATTAACGTCACAACAAGCAAGTTTACTTGCGGCAGTATTACCTAATCCTAGACGCTGGAGCCCAATTAAACCAAGTGAACGAGTAAAAAAGAGAACCAAATGGATTCATGCCCAAATGAGTAATTTAGGCAACAAAAATTATCTTAAACAACTAAAGTAGCAATTTGCTTTAGATGAATTTTTTGATAAATTCAGGAACAATTTTACTTGCTGATCCGTAAATTTTGATTTGAAACAGACTTTCACCTAAGCTGGGCTCTAAATTAAGTTCAACCGTTTTAGCACTTGTTTGGTTAGCGATTTGTACAAATCCAGCAGCAGGGTAGACATTACCTGATGTGCCAATGGATATAAAACAATCTGCTTGCGAAAGCGCATCATAAATTTGTTCCATTTGTAGCGGAATTTCACCAAACCAGACTATATGTGGGCGAATGAATTTGTTTTGTTGATAATCCACATCGTTAAAGCAATCAATTATCTGTCCTGTTTTTTCATTACGCACCTTTAATAATTCACCATGCATGTGAATAATATTTTTAGATCCAGCTTGTTCATGTAAGTTATCCACATTTTGTGTCACAATTAAGAGGTTATCACTACCTAATTTCTGTTCTAATTCAGCCAGCGCAAAGTGGGCAGCATTCGGTTTTACGTCTGGATTTTGTAATTTACGGCGTAACATATTATAAAAATCATGTACCGCTGTTGGGTTGCGTATATAGCCTTCGTAAGTTGCTACATCATTAACATCATAACCTTCCCATAATCCATTTTGGGCACGAAAGGTTGATAAACCCGATTCAGCCGAAATACCGGCACCGGTTAGAATAACTATTTTTGGTATCTTCATAATTGGTATATGCTCTTTTTTCAGATTTTCGCCAAAATAAATATTAAGCAGTATTCACCTTATATAACTTAATTTCATTTTTGTGTGACAATATTCAACCATTGGCGGAATGTCGATGAACTTGATTATAATAGATTTCAATATATTCAAATAGCGCTTTATTAGCTTATTCTCGTTTGTGTCAATGTTGATTTCTATTCAGGCTTTGTGTTTATGACATGATTGACTTATCAAAAGATGATTATACGACATTATTTGTAATGTCTTGTATTATTAGGTGGTGTGCTCATTGGATTGAAGAGCTCAATTTTGATGATTGTCAGTTATTCGCCATGCCTATAAAGATATCGTTGAATTCGTGCTGTTTACACCTTAAGAAGATCGTTAAACCAAACATTTGCCAGTATTTGCTGGCGGTATCAATAAAATTAAGTTTATTAAAAAAGCATGGTTATTTAAAGTAATAGTTTGTAGACTATGCTTCATTATCAGTTTTAGGCTGTATACTTTGTATATAATTTGAATATGAATCTTTTAAAATCTTTAGCTACTGTCAGCTCAATGACGATGGTGTCTCGTGTATTAGGTTTTGTGCGTGATGCCATTATTGCACGTTTTTTTGGCGCAGGTATGGCCACCGACGCATTTTTTGTTGCTTTTAAACTTCCTAATTTACTCCGCCGTATTTTTGCAGAAGGCGCTTTTTCACAAGCATTTGTACCAATTTTGGCTGAATATAAAAATCAACAAGGAACTGAGGCAACTCGCACATTTATTGCTTATATTGCTGGATTATTAACTTTAGTCTTGGCGTTGGTCACGCTAATTGGAGTTATCACTGCGCCTTTTATCATTATGCTAACTGCGCCTGGATTTATGCAAGAATCAACTGAAAAATTTGAACTTGCAACTACCATGCTACGCATAACCTTTCCTTATATCTTTTTTATATCGTTGGCATCACTTGTTGGAGCCATCCTTAATACATGGAATCGGTTTTCTGTCCCTGCTTTTGTTCCAACACTACTCAATGTGAGTATGATTGTATTTACCCTATTTTTAACGCCTTACTTTAATCCACCAGTATTGGCACTTGCTGTATCTGTTGGTGTTGGTGGGATTTTACAATTGCTTTACCAGCTACCTTATTTAAAGAAAATTGGCATGCTAGTATTACCGCGTATTAGCTTAAAAGATAGCGGTGTTTGGCGGGTTTTAAAACAAATGGGACCAGCAATTTTAGGGGTGTCTGTAGGGCAAATATCTTTAATTATTAATACTATTTTTGCTTCATTTCTAGTTTCAGGCTCGGTTTCGTGGATGTATTATGCTGATCGCTTAATGGAGTTTCCTGCTGGGGTGCTTGGTGTAGCATTAGGCACCATTTTACTGCCATCATTAGCAAAAAGCTTTTCTAAAGGTGATCATAAACAATATTGTGAATTGTTAGATTGGGGATTACGCCTTTGTTTTTTATTGGCTCTACCGAGTACAATTGCATTAGGGGTTATTTCTCGCCCACTTATATCAACGCTATTTGAATATGGACAATTTACCTTAAATGATACCTTAATGACACAGCAAGCCTTAGTTGCTTATTCTATAGGTCTACTTGGGTTGATTTTGATTAAAGTGCTAGCTCCAGCCTTTTATTCGCGTCAGGATATTAAAACACCAGTTAAAATTGCAATTATTACATTAATTTTAACACAGCTAATGAATCTTGCTTTTATTGGTCCATTACAACATGCTGGTCTTTCGCTATCAATTGGCTTAGCCGCTTGCTTTAATGCTGGATTATTATATTGGCAGTTGCGTAAAAAACAGCTTTATCAACCCCAACCTGGTTGGCGTTGCTTTTTGAGTAAAATCGTCATTGCGGTAATTCTAATGTCTGCAATATTGTGGTTCGGTTCACAGTTATTACCTGATTGGTCAACTGGTTCAATGTTGATTCGTATCGGGCGATTATTTTTATTGGTTATTGTGGGTATTTTAGTCTATTTTGCATCATTGATTGCCATGGGATTTAAGATAAAACACTTTATTAAACGAATTGATTAATAATAAGCATTGGATAAAGATAAATTGACTTTTTGTCAAAAAGTTTCAGGTTACTATGTGTTTTAGTAAAAAATTAATAAAGATATAAGATAAAAGTCTCTTTCTTTACTCTATTCATTATAGGTAGTCTAATTTAATCTACTCATAGTTTAGTGGTAGAGACTTTAGTGAGTTTAATTCTGTTTGGATTTTGTTGTATCACTTTAAACTGTTAATCTGTTATCAAGAAGATTTATCAACTTTACATATTCAGTCAGTTTAAGTATATAATAGTCGCCTTGCTGATAAAATAGTCAAATGGAGGTTGTAATGATCACCCATATTAGCCCATTAGGATCAATGGATCTACTTGCTCAGGCAGAAGTCGATATTCTGAAAAAATCGGCCAATAGCGAGCTTTATAAATTATATAGAAATTGTTCGTTAGCAACACTAAATGCAGGTAGTAAAACCGATAATACAAAAGATCTGTTAGATAGATTCCAGTCTTTCGAAATTAATGTGATTAGTAAAGAGCGAGGTGTCAAGTTAGAGTTGGTTAATGCTCCAGAAAGCGCTTTTGTTGATGGTCGAATTATTCGTTCAATTCAAGCTAATTTGTTTGCAGTGTTACGCGATATCCTTTTTTTGAATAGTCAAATCAGTGCAGTTAAAGAGCTTATTTCCGATTTCAAATTTGAAAGGGATCATTCGTTTTATATTACAAACCTTGTTTTTTCTATTTTACGCAATGCCAATGCGCTCCATGTGGGTGAAGAGCCAAATTTGGTTGTCTGCTGGGGTGGACATTCGATTAACGAAAATGAATACTATTATGCCCGTCAAGTAGGTATGCAACTTGGTTTGCGTGAACTTAATATTTGTACTGGTTGTGGTCCAGGTGTTATGGAAGCACCAATGAAAGGTGCTGCCGTTGGTCATGCGCAACAGCGTTATAAAGAAAGCCGTTTTATTGGTATGACCGAACCGTCAATTATTGCAGCAGAACCGCCTAATGCATTAGTCAATGAATTGATTATTATGCCCGATATCGAAAAACGCCTTGAAGCGTTTGTGCGAATGGCTCATGGCATTATTATCTTCCCTGGTGGACCAGGCACCGCTGAGGAGTTGCTTTATATTCTGGGTATTTTATTAAACCCTGCAAATAAACACCAAACCCTACCTCTTATTCTGACTGGACCTAAAGAATGCGAAGATTATTTTGCTTCAATAGATAATTTTATTCGTAGCACATTAGGCGATGAGGCCACTAAACTTTATCAAATTATTATCGATTCACCTGAACAAGTAGCTCGTATTATGAAAGAGGGTGTTAAGCATGTTAAAGCTTCACGCTTAAAAACAGGCGATGCTTATGGGTTTAATTGGCTATTAAAAATCGATGAATCGTTACAACATACTTTCGAACCTACTCACGCTAATATGGCCTCATTAAATCTTCATCGTGAGCAACCTGTCGAGCTGTTAGCCGCTGATTTGCGTCGTGCGTTTTCTGGTATTGTTGCAGGAAATGTTAAAGAATTTGGTATGAAGCAAATTGCCGAAAATGGTCGATACAAATTACAAGGTGATATTGAAATTATGCAGCAACTTGATAATTTATTGCGTAGTTTTGTTAAACAAAACCGAATGAAATTGCCAGGAGGAAGCGCTTATCAACCTTGTTATGAAATTTGTTATTAAACAATAATATTAACCCATTTAATAGAAATTGAATCCAACTTTAATCCGCCGATAATCTTATTGGCGGATTAATTTTAACTATTACTATTTTATCTGGTTTTTAAAAATCACCTAAAATATCTAGTGCTTCTGATACTTTTTTAACTGCAAAAATCTGCATATTTTCGGGCTTCTTCTTCGGCATATTGGCAATAGGTACAATTGCTTTTTTAAAACCATGTTTAGCCGCTTCAGAGATTCGTTCTTGTCCGCTTGGTACTGGTCGAATTTCGCCACCAAGACCAATTTCACCAAAAATAACGATATCTTGTGGCAACGGGCGATTGCGAAAACTTGATACAAGTGCTGCAATCAATGCCAAATCCGCACTTGTTTCGGTAACTTTTACACCACCAACAACGTTAACAAAAATATCTTGATCGGCCATTTGCAATCCCCCATGCCTATGCAATACTGCAAGCAATAATGCAAGCCGATTTTGATCTAATCCTACAGTCACACGTCTTGGATTACCATACATCGAGTGATCGACTAGCGCTTGGATTTCGACCAGTAATGGGCGAGTACCTTCCCACAATACCATTACCGAACTACCTGGTAGCATTTCATCTCCACGGCTTAAAAAGATTGCTGATGGGTTGCTAACCTCTTTTAAACCTTGTTCGGTCATAGCAAATACACCCAGCTCATTTACTGCTCCAAAACGGTTTTTATGACTACGTAGAGTTCTAAAACGTGAGTCGGCATCGCCATCTAATAAAATTGAGCAGTCAATACAGTGCTCAAGTACTTTTGGACCAGCAAGAGAGCCATCTTTAGTAACATGCCCCACCATAATAATAGCAATGCCTTTTGTTTTAGCAAAACGTGTTAAATAAGCCGCTGTTTCGCGTACTTGTGCAACACTACCAGGCGAAGATTGGATATCAGTAAGGTGCATCACTTGGATAGAGTCAATCACCATTAATTTAGGTTGGGACTGCTCAGCCAATAAACAGATTTGCTCAATACTGGTTTCGGACAACATATTGATATTATCCGCAGGTAAGCCTAATCGATGGGCACGCATTGCAACTTGTTGGAGGGATTCTTCACCAGTAACATAAAGTGTATTCATTTGTGATGAGAGTTTACTCATGGTTTGCAGTAACAACGTACTTTTACCTGCTCCGGGATTCCCTCCTATGAGAATGGCACTCCCCGGTACAACACCACCACCAAGCACACGATCAAATTCTGAAAAACCAGTTGAAAATCTTGGCAGTGCCTCTAAACTGATTTCGGACAATTTTTGAATTTTAGCTTGCCCAATCCCGCTACCTGCATAACCCGTTAATCTGTCGTTACGTGAAGAGGTACTTGCAAGCCTAACTTCGGTAATGGTGTTCCAAGCATGGCATGAGCTACATTGCCCTTGCCAACGTGGGTAATCTGCTCCACAATCATTACAAACATAAGCACGTTTTACTGCTTTTGCCAATTTAATCTCCTAACCTTCACTTAATAAACTAGTGGATAAAATACACCATAAACCTGTTAAATCTGCATAATTAATACTAATTCGTGCTTTTTCGACAACTTTAGGTTTACCATGATAAGCAACACCTAGACCAGCAATACGAATCATCATCAAATCATTGGCTCCATCACCAATTGCGACAGTTTGTTCAATGGGAATTTCCAGCGATGCTGCTAGTTGTTGTAATGTCCTTGCTTTATATTTTGCATCAACAATTTGACCAGAAACTTTACCAGTTAATTTTCCATGTTTGATTTCTAATTCATTAGCATAAACGTCAACTAATTTTAACTTTTGCTTTAAATGATCCGCAAAATAGGTAAAACCGCCTGAGGCAATAGCTACATGCCAATTTTTTTTATGCAGTTCTTTTACTAAATAAGTAAGCCCAGGAGTAAGTGGTAAATTATCTTTAACTTGATCTAAAATAGCTTGATGTGCGCCTTTTAAGGTTGCCACACGTTTTCGCAAACTTGTGGCAAAATCAAGTTCACCACGCATAGCTTGTTCAGTTACCGCTGCAACTTGCTGCCCTACACCATGCAATTTGGCCAGTTCATCAATACATTCAATGCCAATCGCTGTCGAATCCATGTCCATAACAAGTAACCCTGGGGAGCGTAGCGTGGGTAAATTATCGATTGGGGCAACATCAATACCTAATGCTAATGATATCGATTTAGCTTTTTTAGGTATCACCCCTGCAATACGAACAATCTGATAAGTTTTGATTTTCCATGATGAAACAATCACCATTGGCATAGCAAGTTGATCTTGGAATTTTGATAAGACTGTTTTATTTAACTTTTTACCATAAATAATCCAGCCTGTTTTACCTGCATTATAATCTAAAGGAACCACTTCACAGCCATTTAATGACAGCGGTAAACCTTGCCAATGTTGGATATTTTCAGGTAAATCATTGTAGGTGAGAGTATAAGCCATATCTGAACATCTTTATAAGATAAAACAAGCCCAAAATTTATCACAACTACTAAAGATTGTCCAAATTAGGATTGTGTGATTTTTTTAGTTTTTTATACTTAAACACATAGTTACCTGAAACTTTTTAACAAAAATAAAAGGGAAAATTATACTTTCTTTAATACTGCATAAAAGAAACCATCACCACCATTTTCAGTAGGTAAAAATTGTTTAAGTTCACCTTGTAATTTGGCGCTGGTGTTTTCTTGTAAAAAACGCTCAATTTGTAATTTATTTTCGTCTGGTAGAATTGAACAAGTAGCATAAACCAAAGTACCACCAGTTTTTAAATAAACCCAGATTTTAGTTAAAATGGCGTATTGTAATTCGGTCAACTGCATGATATCACTATCTCGGCGTAACCATTTTATATCGGGATGACGGCGGATAACACCTGTTGCTGAGCAAGGCGCATCAAGTAAAATGCGATCAAATTGTTGCCCTTCACACCATAGTTCTGGGGTTAATCCATCACCAACTTTAACTTCGGCATGTAAGTTTAATCGAGTTAAATTTTCGTGAATGCGCTTCACTCGGCTAGGCTCAATATCCACCGCTAAAACTTGTGCTTTTGGAGCAACTTCTAAAATATGTGTGGTTTTACCACCAGGTGCTGCGCACATATCCAAAATGAGCTCGCCATTTTGCGGTGCTAACAAATAAGCGGCATATTGAGCAGACAGATCTTGTACCGTGACAGCACCCTCATCAAAATAGGGTAATTTATTTACATTGACAGGCGACAATAATCGCAGAGCACTAGGTAACTCTGGAAAGCTATCAGATTCAATTTGTCGTTCAGCAAGTAGTTGTTGGTAATCACTTACTGAATATTGGTTAATATTAACTCGCAACCACATTGGTGGCTTTTGATTATTAGCATGAACAATAGCTTGCCACTGCTCTGGATAGGCCTGCTTAAGGCGTGTTAATAACCAACTTGGGTGTAATGTCTGCTGGTTTTGTTGCTTGCTGTCTTGCATAAATTGTTGCTGTAATGATGTTTGTTGGCGCAAAAACTCACGCAATACACCATTTACAACCCCTTTAAGCTGTGTTTTTTTGAGAGTATTGACCGCATTAACTGTCTCACCAACTGCAGCATGTGCAGGAATACGGGTATAAAGAATCTGGTAAATACCCACTAACAATAGGTCATGTAAAATTCTATTTTTACCCTTTAACACTTTACTCATCAAGGTATGAATATAAAAGTTGAGTTCTGGTAATACTCGCATCACACCAAAACAGATTTCTTGTACTAACGCCTTATCTTTATCGGCTATTTTGTGGTTTAAAGTTGTCAATGTAGCGCCTAATGACTGTCCTTCTTCTAGCACATTAAAAATAGCTTGCGCACAAATAGCTCTAATATTTTGGGATGATTTTTTATTCATAATGAATAACGACCTTAATTCATTTAATTGGATTAACTTATAAAATTAACGAGCCAATCCAACCAGCAATAAATAATGGAATATTAAAATGGGTAAATGTTGGAATAACACTATCACGAATATGATCATGTTGCCCATCACTATTTAGCCCAGAAGAGGTCGCTAAAATAGTATCTGATGGTGGCGATCCCGCATCACCAATTGCACCTGATGCACCAATTAAGCATACGGTGGCAATTGGTGAAAAACCGAGTTGTACACAAAGTGGGACATATACTGCAGCAATGATAGGAACTGTCGAAAATGAAGATCCAATACCTAATGTAATAACCAGCCCAATTAGCATCATCACAAAAGCGGCAATCACTTTATTACCAGCAAATAATGCTGCACTGTTGTTAACCAAAGGTTCTATTTCATGAGTCTGTTTTAACACTTCGGCAAAACCTTGCGCTGAAATCATTACAAACCCAATCATAGCCATCATTTTGATGCCGTCCGTAAAAACGCCATCAGCTTCGCCCCATTTAATCGAACCCGATACAATAAAGCAAATAAAACCAATTAAGGCACCTAAAATCATTGAACCAGTATAAAGTTGAACAGTAAAAGATAGAATAATCGCCAATAATGAAACAATAAGAGAGCGCTTACTCACATCTTTTAAAGCATCTTGATTTGCCTCTCCACGAATAATTTTATATTCTCTAGGCTTACGATAACTAACAAAAATAGCCCATAATAGACCAGCAAACATGCCTAATGCAGGAATTGCCATTGCATGCATTACATTTACATGGCTAACATCCATTCCTGATGCGGTAATATTTTTTAATAAAATTTGATTTAAAAAGATATTCCCAAATCCTACTGGTAAAAACATATAAGGCGTAATTAATCCAAATGTCATAATACAAGCAATCATTCTTCTATCAAGCTGTAAGCGGGACATTACGTATAAAAGCGGTGGAATTAAAAGCGGAATAAAAGCAATATGAATAGGAATAACATTTTGCGATGAAATACTTACTAACCCAATAATAACAATCAAAATCCACTTGATACGTTTTTTGGCATCGCTTGATGTAAGTTGCTTAATAGCTTTATCAGCCAATAATTCGGGTAAGCCAGATTTTGATATTGCCACTGCAAACGCACCTAACATAGCATAAGAAAGTGCAATATTAGCTCCATTGCTGATCCCAGTATTAAATGCATCAATGGTTTCTTTTAACGATAAATGGCTAAATAGTCCACCAACAAATGCGCCAATTATTAAGCTAATAACGACATGAACACGGCAAAGAGATAAAATTAACATGCAAATTACCGCAACTACAACCGCATTTATTGAAGAAAACAAATCAAGCACTGTATTCATAAAATAAATTCTTATTTAAGAAGAAAACTTATTATTTTAGGCGATAGATATTGAAAGTGCAATCGATAGTGTATACTCACTCTTTCATCTATATATATAAAATTAAAAATGTGTTAATAAAAAATTCTAAAAATAGAACCCTTAACTAAACTGTAGGGCTATTGTGGAGAGTTGTTAATGAGAAATAATATCGACGGACATTTTTTATTGATTGGTTTAATGGCTTACCCTATTCGCCATAGCTTATCCCCTCAAATGCAAAATACCATTTATTCTAAATTAAAGGTACCTTATGTTTATTTAGCATTTGAAGTTGACCAAAAAAAACTCCCTGACGCAATTAAAGGAATTCGAGCATTAGGATTACGCGGCAGTGCCGTGTCCATGCCCAACAAGCAACTAGTCTGCCAATACCTTGATAAGTTAACACCTGCTGTGGAAATGAGTGGTGCGTGTAATACTATTTCAAACGATAATGGTGTTTTAACAGGCTATAACACAGATGGAATGGGCTACATGCGCATGCTCAAAGAAGCCAACATTGATGTGATAGGCAAAAAAATAACCATCCTAGGCGCTGGAGGGGCTGCAACAGCCATTGTTGTGCAAGCTGCTCTTGATGGCGTAAAAGAGATCACTGTCTTTAATCAAAAGGATGAGTGCTATACAAAAATAGAGGCCATTGCAAAAAAATTAAATCAAAATACTCAATGTCATGTACGCGTTATCGATCTGGCCGATAAAGATAAGCTACGCAAAGAAATTTCAGATAGTGTTGTACTTTGCAATGCAACAGGTGTCGGAATGAAACCGTTAGAAGGAAAAAGCTTAATTACAGATCCAACAATGTTCCCCCCCGATCTTGTTGTTACAGATTGTATTTATAGTCCGCGTAAAACAAAACTACTTGAAATAGCTGAGCAACAAGGTTGTAAAATATTAAATGGTATTGGCATGATGTTATGGCAAGGTGCAGCTCAAATAAAAATTTGGACAGGTGAAGATGCCCCTATTGAATATGTGAAAGAGCAAATGGGTTTTAATGATTAATAAATAATTTCTTATGCTAATGACTTCATTCTACTGTCTTATTTAATACAAAATTAAAACCAGATAAAATTATGGTCTATTAACGGAATTTTTAGCTAACAGGATACAAAATGAAAACACTAACCATCAAAAAACTTGAAATTGGTTCAGGCGCACCCAAAATTATTGTGCCAATTATCGGTAAAACTGAAGCAGAATTAATTGATGAAGTACAGTTTTTACAATCAATTGATTTTGACGTTTTAGAGTGGCGTGTTGATCACTTTATCCACGTTGATAATCTTAATACTGTAAAGTTAGTCGCTAAAAAAATAGCAGATTTACTACCAAATAAACCTATTTTATTCACTTTTAGAACCGCAAACGAAGGTGGAGCTAAGCCATGGCCATTAACATCTTATGTCCAATTGAATAAAGAAATGGCTTGTAGTGGGCTTATCGATCTGATTGATGTTGAGATGTTTATTGGTGATGACTATGTAAAAGATATTATCGATGTCGCACACAAACATCAGATATTTGTTGTGGTATCAAATCATGATTTTGAAAAAACGCCATCTAAGAGCGATATTGTCTATCGACTAAAAAAAATGCAAGAACTTGGCGCAGACATTCCCAAAATTGCAGTTATGCCCAACACCGAGGATGATGTATTAACCTTACTAGCTGCCACCACAGAAATGAACAAAAAACACTCAACCACGCCGATTATTACCATGTCAATGGCTGGGCTTGGAACTGTTAGTCGTATTTCTGGTTCGACATTTGGTTCAGCAATGACTTTTGGAGCGGCTAAGAATGCATCGGCACCAGGTCAATTAGATGTTAAACAATTACGATATATTTTAGACGCATTATACCAAAGTCGTAGTTAATTCAACTGAAACTATTTTATTAATCAATTAGCTAAAGAAGGCAAAAAACAGATAGAGCCATGTAGTTGATATCAATAAACCTTTATATTAGACTTGGATATTGTTATATAAGTTGTTTTTATCAGCTAATTACATGGACTAAAGATTGTGCAAATTTACTAACAGATAAGCAGTAAGAAGTATATACTGCATTAACTATTAAATGCTTTTGCAGACTAAAAACAAAACTGCTTTAAATTTTTAATTTAAACATTCATTTCTCAGTTTAGTTAGAAAGTGCAGAATCTAAGTTAGTTAAATGGATAATTAATAAAAACGTATGAGGTTTATTTTTTTATGTTTTCTTGGTGGACTAAAGTTTATTTTTTTCTAATCCAAATTTTGGTGAAGCTTTTTGTTAAAAGCAAACCAATTCCTACCGATCCAATAACAGAATTAGACCTCGATACCAACAAGCCAATTTTATACGTACTTCCTTATAACTCTCAAATTGATTTGATGGTGGTTCGATCTCTTTGTTTGCAATATAGTTTACCTGATCCATTAGTTGGCATAGATATTAATGGTAAAGTTATTCCAGCTTATATCTATATTGATAAAGGACCTGGTATTTTTGCATCCAATCAACAAAAAAGTAAAGCGATTGAAATTTTAAGGGATTATATTTCTGCACATCAACAAAATCATGATCTTGATATTCAGATGCTACCTATTTCGGTCATGTTTGGTCGCCGCCCTGATAAAGAAGGAGAAAAAAAACTTTCACTGCAAGTACTTGGTGCACCCAGTAAATTATTAAAAATAATGACATCAGGCAGAGACTGTTATACACGCTTTTCTCGTACTGTTTCGTTTAAAGATATTCATGTCGATAAACAAGATCTTTCAGTGTTAGCACATAAATTGGCTCGCGTTGCGCGTATTCATTTTGCAAAGCAAAGGGTAGCTTCTGTCGGCCCCAAACTGCCCATTCGCCAAGAAATGCTTAATAAATTATTAAATAATCCTGGACTGTCAGAAGCAATACAAGAAGAGGCTAAAAGCAAAAATATTGATATTGATAAAGCGAAAAAAAATGCTTTAGCAATGCTAAACGAAATTGCCGCAAATTTTTCTTATCGTATGTTAAGAATAACTGATTTTGTTCTCACTTGGGCATGGAATAGGCTCTATCAAGGTCTTAAAGTGACAAACGCAGATCCAGTTCGTGAGCTTGCGCAAAACGGACACGAAATTGTGTATGCTCCTTGTCATCGTAGTCATATGGATTACCTTTTATTATCCTATGTGCTTTATCGACAAGGTTTAGTTCCTCCTCATATTGCTGCTGGCATTAATTTAAACTTTTGGCCAGCAGGTCCTATTTTTAGGCGATTAGGTGCATTTTTTATTCGCCGCTCATTTAGAGGAAATAAGCTCTATACTGCCGTTTTTCGTGAATATTTGGCTGAACTATTTATCCGTGGTTATTCTGTTGAGTATTTTATTGAAGGTGGACGCTCACGCACAGGCCGGTTACTCGATCCTAAAACAGGCATGTTGATGATGACAATCCAAACATTATTGCGTGGTGATGCACGCCCAATTACTGTTGTTCCTGTTTATATTGGTTATGAACATGTTTTAGAAGTTGCAACTTATGCCAATGAACTCCGTGGTGCAAAAAAAGAAAAAGAGAGTTTAGGACGCACAATTAAAGCATTTTTCAAATTAAAAAAATTAGGGTTTGGCTATGTTAATTTTGGCCAACCTATACCTTTAAATCAATTTTTAAACCAACAAGTTCCTGATTGGCGAAATGAAATAGAACCAACTGGTACACAGCGCCCTAGTTGGTTAACACCAACAACCAATTTACTTGCTAAACAAATTATGGAGCATATTAACTCTTCAGCTGCAATTAATGCGATGAACTTATGCTGTTCAATATTATTGGCCGCAGACCAACGCGCACTAACCAAAGTAAGGTTACTGGAACATATCGATTATTTTTTAAAATTATTAAAAAATATTCCTTATTCAGATTTGATAACTATTCCAGATCAAACACCTGAAGAGTTATTTGAACACGCCAAACAAATGGGTAAATTCATTATTACTACCGATGAAGTTGGTGAAATGGTTGGACTTACAACTGAACAAGCAGTATTAATGACCTATTACCGAAATAATATTCAGCATTTACTGATTATTCCTGCAATAGTAGCTAGAATTGTGCTCAAATATAACCAAATATCATCTGGCGAAATATTAGAACAAGTAAGACGATTTTTCCCTTTAATAAAATCAGAACTATTCCTTTATCATAATGATGAACAGCTAACTGTATATGTACAACAAATCATAGCAACTTATGCCAAATTGAATTTAATTAGCGACTCGACAGATAAATTGACAGTAAATTCTTTAAAAATTTCGGGATTACAATTAATTGCTTCATCTTCTAAAGATACTTTACAACGTTATGCTATTGCGTTTTCTTTATTGCAAAAAGATCCAACTATTAGCCGTGCAAAACTAGAAAAAGAGGCGCGTCTCATTGCTGAACGGTTATCTGTTTTGCATGGTATTAATGCTCCAGAATTCTTCGACAAAGGTGTATTTTCAACATTAGTCGCATCACTACGAGAGCAAGGTTATTTAGATGATCAGAATGATACCAACTTAGGAAAAATTGAAACCATGAATACAATACTTAAGCCTCTAATTACAGCACGAGTAATGCAAACTATCGACGAAATCAATTTATAACTCAAATAATAAAAAGTCCATAATGAAGCTATTAAACAAAAAAATAATAAGTCATGCTTTTTAGTTAATATGGTTTGGGTGAAAAGAAAAAACAGATGGTATTGAAACTCGAAGAAACACAACAACAATTAACTGATGAAGAACTCAACGAATTTAGTCAATTCGTTGGGAATAAAATTCCCGATGATTTTATCAACTTTTACCGCCAATTTAACGGAGGAACTTTTATACAACTTGATAGTAAAATGAGTAATTATGTTGATGACAAGTTTTTGATTAATTTTTTTAGCATAAAATATGGCCTTACAATAGAAAATATTTATGCGCAGTTTAAGCGAGATTTTCCGCAGCTACAAGATATGCTCCCTTTTGCTTCTGATCTATACTCGAATTGTTACCTGCTTTCATTAAGGCCTCAAGATAATGGTTGTGTTTACTACTGGTCAGTCGTAGAGCAAAAATTAACACTGCAATTTGAATCATTTAACTGTTTTATTTTATTTTTGGATGAGGTATTACAATCTCTTGACAAAAAATATAAGAAAGATCGCCAGCTAGATATTCTTATATGGGTTTGGGTTATTGCTTCAATTGCGCTTTACATTTATTTCCAAAAATAACCGTTTGTGATAATTATATTTTTGCTAAATAGATAATTAGCATTATAGCGTTCATTTAATTATGAGCTTAATAGAGGCATAGCAACATTATGTGTATATCTTTTTTGCGTAATGAGGTCATCAATTTTTTAAGTTATCATGCGTTATTTAGTTTAAGCTTACAAGCTAGAACAACATATTTGTTTGAAAATGGCATAATAAACCAGCAATCTTGCGAGCATGCTAAACAAGCAATATTTAATAATGATATTTTTGATAATTATAAACCCTCACCGTTATTAAAAAATCGTTATCTCGAAACAAAAATAGAGCAAATTACCGGTAATAAAATAAAGATTATAGATCACCCAGATAGTGGAATATCAGGGGTAGCTTGTGCTTGTTGCCAATTTGTGGTGTTCGAAAATGCTGAAGATGCTATTTTTGAAATATGCCCTGTTTGCAATTGGCAGACGGATACATTGGATAAAAATGGTTATAGCAAATTAAACAAAAGTTACTTAACAGATTATAAAAATAATATCGTCACAAAAGAATTGATTGAGCAATACAGTGATGTATTTATAAGAAGGTATTCACCTACCAGCTTAAAATTGAAGCAAGTGTAATTTTCTATATAAATTTTCCTATCACAATGAAAGTGTGTAAAATCTGATTTTTTAAACAAAAAACAATCTTTATGGCTAAATAAAATTTGATAATTTATTATTAAGAAGGCTATTAAATAAATTGGTAAACACATTAAAAAATAACAGAATAACAAATGACTAAATAGGAATCTAAAAATGCTACATTCAACAGTTAATGTCAAAATTTATTGGCGATCCATACAACAAGGTGGAAAAAAAACGCTTCCTATAAATACAAAATACTATCCGATCACTGAACCGCTTAAAGATAAGCAGGGTGATATGACAAGTTGGTCATTGGTAATAAATGTTAAAAATAATGAGAACATTAATACTCATGAAAGAATAGGTTTTGGTGAAGCCCATTTTTTAATGAAAAATGCGCCCAGTTACTTACTCAATAAAGGGTTTAAAATAATTATTTATGAGGGACCTAAACAAGTGGCAACTGTTAAAGTACTTTAATTACTGTCTTAAAATACAATTACAAGCTAAGAACATCTACCAACTAGAAAAATAAAGGTAAAATCACATTGAATAAATGGGAGTTTAATCATCAACTCAATCAATTAATTGCTATATTGACTTCCAAAGGTTTTGTTACCAAAGGCTGTAATGACCAACAATTGGCTCAACTTGAACACCAATATGGTCGGCTTCCTGTATATTATAAAATTTTTTTGTCAAAACTAGGCATTAATGCAAGTGATTTTAAACTTGGTACAGCTATATTATTTCATGAAATTGATGATATAAACCAAGGCTCTTTAGTTTTACTGGTCGAGAACAATATTTCTATTCCCACTAATTTCTTTGCTTTTTTATTACATCAAGGTTATTCAAGTCTATTCTTTATGGATAGGCATGATGATCCTATGGTCTATTGTTATACAGAAGGTGACGTAATAAAAAATTTAAATTGCAAATTTAGCCAATGCATATCGGCTGAAATAGCATTGTATAAAACGTATCAGACTGAGTAAATGATTTGTTTTTATGCTTTAGTGCATGACAAACCTATTAGGCTCTAAAATCATATTGAATAAAAAGGTTATGGTTATATGAAATATACTAAAGATGAATATATTCGATTAGGGCGAACATTACAAACAACAATTATTGATGATCTTCCCAATAATGCTTCACAATTTACTACTATTGCTATAAATTTTAAAAATAAAAAGTATAGGGTTCTTTACGAAGTTATAAAACTAGTCGATGGTGTGGATTTTTTCGACGAACATGAAACGATTATTAATGAAATTCATGAATTCAATTTGTATCAACAAATGATAGATTATTTAGGCTCTATTGGTATTGATATAGATCAATTGGGGCCAGCAAAAGGATCAAAGATAATATTTTGATTTGGGAAAAGTGTTAAGGTTATTAAATTCATTTTTTATATCAAATCATTCATTTCACGAAATAATGCAATCAATATCATACAATCACAAACCAAGATAATTATAGGATAATACAACTGAATTTTAGTGATCTTATGCATCTGGATGTTCTGTTATTATATCCCCTAATTATGCGCTCACTCACTAGTCACAATCAAACATGGAAAAAACAATGAAATATTACGCAAAGCTAGTTGCTATAGATCCATATATTGAGGAGCAGGCTACTTTTGATTTTGGCCAATATCAACTTTGCTGTTTTATCAATTCTTCCGCTTGTGCGCTAAATCAGGGCAATATTTATCTATTAGAACTTAATTTGTGTTTTATTGACAAGATAAAGCCTGAACTATCTGGAGATAAGCATTTTTCTATTATGCAACAAGCTGATACTTTTGTTCATCATATTAATGGTTATCTATTTGAAAATAGATTAATACTATCGAATCTTGTTTTTCAAGATGATTTATTTTATGATTTTGCTTACTTAAGTGGTGATTTTATTAAGTTTAGTGTTGATAGGCTTTCTATTGATATTTTAAATAACATTTTTTAGATTAAGTATGATAAAAATGATATCCAATGTTGTAGTAAAGCGATTACCTCCCAGGAAACCTGGCGAAATCTATTCACTTGTTGAAGTTGATGGTGTTTGCTGTAATGAAAAACTGAAAGGGGGCTATTTAGAAGCGGCTTTTAGTTATAATGATGATTATATCTTACTTTTTGTGTCGCTAAATGGTGACGCTTGGGAAGAGATTTTATCTATTTACTTACTTGATTTAAAAAGTAATAAAATCGTCGATCGAGCTAGAATTGGTGGTGGCTACTCTTCTTGGTTTGCTGGGAATGGTATTGATGATATTAAAATTTTATCCGATAATACGATAAGTTTTGAATTTATGTCGTTTAAGGATTCTGATGGTTGGTTACTCGAACTTTTTAACGAACCTATAAAAACCTTTCCGTTTGCACTGAGATATCTACCTTACATTTCCCGTCCAATTTCTTCCAAACGCTATTTTTTGATTAAAAAGAATAAAATATCACTTAACTAAAATCTTTGTATTGAAATACTAGATAGTTGTTAAGATGAAAAATTGTTTATAATAAATTATCTATATATTTTTTGAATATTGGTAATCAATATAGCGATAATCGTTGTTGCGAGTTAGGATTTATCTTTAAATAACAATTATATTTACCTTACAATATTACTAAAGAGGCGAAATGGTAGCTAAAATCATTCTGCAAGATACGTTCAATGAGCAAGATTTTCTACGGTTTGCCGAAAATTAGCAGCAAAATGCATCGATCATCATTGAATCAATATTACAACACAACGACGCAAAAAATCGTATTTTTAACTTTGTCTTAAATCATATTCCAGATTCATTTGCCGAAGCAGTGATTGATATTTTTCTGGAAGATAGTGATTTTATTATTAGTGATGAGGATCTGCTAAAATGTGTAAGGCAAGGCTCCATCGGTTTAAAACAGAGCATACGTTATCGAAAAAAGACACCTCAATATATTCTTAATTTATGTAACCAAGAATAATCAACGCATTACCAATATCAAGGAATATAAAAGATGCTAGATTTTTCCTACTTATCAGATCAAAAAGACAGTAAGCCATCTCTTGTTTTAAGTGATAAAAAAGTGCAATTACTTGAGCAAGCTTTTATCGATTTAAAGCGGAAAACAGGCATCATGATTGATGTCTATGGTCGAAACAGAATCTATCCCGATCATCAAAAAATATTAATCAACTTGTTACAAAAACATAACGACAGCGAAATCCAAAAACTAATTATGCTACTTAAGCAAGCTGTGAGTGAAGACGAAGTGATTATTGCCGATGGTGATTAAATGAATACATTGCTTATTGAAATATACTGACAATCATTTAATATGCCATTATACTGATGTCTGAATACTGAAAGTATCTTAACCTTTTAATTTTTTTTGAAAATGATGAATTTTATTACTATACGAGATATGCTTTCTAACATAGAAAACATGCCATACAGTTTTTTTTATCTTCCCGCTGATCACTCATCTTGGACACTTAATACCCAAGGAGTTTTTAGTCTTGAGGATGAAGATATTTTAGATGATGATGATTCAAACCTGCCTAAACAAGCTATAGAAGAAGGTTGGATACCAACGCTAGAAAAAGCCGAAATTGAAGATATTATTAGCGTAGCTAACAATGAATTAGATAATCCAACATTAGAGGATTTATTTAGCTCTTTTGTCTTTTATTTTAAAAACGATGCTTTTTTACAGTATGATGATTTATAACAATAAAAAAACAGTTGACTTGATATCAAACTTATCTGATAAACTCAATCAATTAGGTATTTTATTACAATCGAATATTGCTAGGCAGTTTAAATTAACTGATATGGCTAGTTATGTACATGTTAATATCTTGAAACAACAAATTTATCTGCGTTTCAAATTATCAATTAACAGTATGGAACTATTTGATAATGATATTGTTAATATTCGCATCACAAACGATATGATACATATAACTTGCCTTGTCTATTCAAATTATGGTGTGGATAAAGTAATGGAATATCAAGATAATCTTAATAATTTTGAATTATCTATTTTCGACAACATTGCTCTTAAACTACTGTCATGTTTTAAATCACATATTAATTTTATAGCATAATACCATGTTGCAACCAGAATTGATTAAATAGGATAGCAAAAATGAACGAAATATGGGTATTTAATGGTGAAGGAGCAAACTTTCCTGCTGGTATATTCACCTCGTTAACTGAAGCTAAAACTTGGATTGAAAAACATCAATTATCTGGTGTATTAACCCGTTATCCTGTGAATACTGGGGTGTATGATTGGGCCATTGCTAATGATTTGTTTACTGCCAAACAAACGTGGCATACAAAACCTGCCTTTATTGAATCTTTTACCTGTGCCTCAATGGAACACTACCATTTTGAAGCAGGACAACAGCAATAGCACTAAAACATTACTAATCATTAAAACTATTCTGTATAGAAAAAAGCCAAGTTATGTACACAACAATCCATTAACGCATTGACAAAAAAGGAAATAAGTGGTGGAAAAATTTTTCATATTACTTAAAAAAAAGGGAATAAATTATTTTATTAAAAACAATAAAATAACCATTAATGGTAATGTGGACTTATATCATACAAATATTAAGACACTTCCTAATAATTTATCAATTAGTGGGCATCTAAATTTAGCTCATTCACATATAGAAGAATTACCTCAAAATTTAACGATTGGTGGCAATCTAAATTTAAATTATACCCATATCCAGACATTGCCTGATAATCTATCAGTTGGTGGTAATTTATATTTAGCTTACAGCGATATTAAAACATTACCTAACACTTTTTTTGTGGAGGAAATTTAGATTTAGACTCATCAAAAATAGAATCGTTACCTGATAACTTAACCGTACTTGGTAACTTAATTTTGCAATATACTAAGATAAAAGCATTACCTGAACATATCACAGTTAAGGGAAATTTAAATTTATACGATACTCAAATTGAAGTATTACCAACATATTTATCAATTGGTGGGGGATTAGATTTAAGCTATACAAATATCACAAGTTTACCAGAAAAGTTCTCTATTAATGGTAATTTAGCATTAAGTGGCACTAAATTAACAAACCTGCCTGAAGGCCTTTCTGTTTCTGGAAGTTTAGAACTTGAATATACTAAGATTCAAACATTGCCACGTAATCTTACTATAGGTGGTAATTTAGATTTATTTCACACGCAAATCAATAAATTATCAGAAAATTTATCAGTTGGAGGTTATCTAAGTTTACAAAATCAAAAAATTAACACCTTGCCCGAAAATTTATCCGTAAACGGAACTTTATACATTGATGCGACAGAGATTAAACGATTACCAGAAAGTTTACAGGTAAATCATGTACTGATTTTAGATATCGAAAAAATCGAAAATATTGTTTATTATAAAAATCTTGAAGGGTTTGCTTCAACAATTTTCTCTTGTTGGATCAATAATGAATTTACTATTGTTGCCGCTCGTTTTTTAGGTGCACTTAAAACATTTGAAGAATATGTTGATAAAAATGAATCCTATGAAAATGCAATCAATTACAAAATCGCAGCTAGAGAATGTGTAGAAAAATTAGCTAAAAAACTGAATAAACCTTTTTTATCTAACAGCCTCTAATCTGTCTGATAATTATGGTAAAAACAAAGATATTAATCCAGTAATCTTGTAAATATGTAAGATAATATCTTACTATTCATTACCTAATAGGTATTTAAATTTATGGCGCTAGATTTTATTATCAACTTTGACAATCAGCAATCAGCAATATTTACCATGAGCGAAGATCTTCATGGAAAAATATTTAGTACATCAACCTGCTGGAAAAGTCTTAAACAATTAAAAAGAATTCGTGACTATTACACCGTTAATGTTGTGTTTAATGCTAGCAATTTGGCAATATTGATAACTGATTTAACGCAAATTATGTCACAAATTGAAAATTTTATTCCTGAACTGCAACGGATCATCATCACGCTCAAACAAAAAAATATTAAACAATTACGTGTTACTGGTGATTAACTATTTAGTTATTGAATAATGGATATCAAATACTTAGCCATACGTTTTAGTAATAAAACTTATTATGATAAGGATAACACCACTCAATGTCAGCCGAGTTTAGATTAGTGTTTATAAATCACACATGGTATCAGCAAAATGCCTATGATATTGCCAATAAAATTTTATCATTACCCACTTATATTGCTAAAAATAACGCATACTGTTTATCAGGCTCACCATATTGGGATAATGGTAAGAGTAGATTGTTCGATGTCAGACTATTTTTGGAAGATACTCAAATTTTTATTGAAATAAGTGCTCATCCGCCTAGGATCGAAAAAGATTTAGCGCAGTTATTTACATGGATAAGAAGTCAGACTGAGATTAAAATATTAGATGACGATGGGCAAATATCAGGATGGTAAGTCATGATCGCATTGAATGCTAACATTATTAGCTATAAATCAATAGGAAACATTCAAATTGGTGATAACATTCTCACTTATTTGGATGAAATGTACCAACGTTTTGATGTTAAATGTCAAGAATGTGAATTGTATTCTCCACCTGGTGAGCAAAATAGATGGTGCTTCTATTCGTTAAACGATGGCACATTGACAATCACTACCACTTTTGACGGAGACATTATTGGAATAGGATGTAACCAAAATTACCAAGGCAAATATATAAATAAATATCAAAACGAGTTATATGCTGGCATTACCATGGAAGAGTTGTGCTATCTAACTAAGTTTCGAGCTATCTTACTTGGCATGCTGATTGTTGATGATGATTATGGTCTATCTTTCACACTACCTTCACCTTACGATGAAATCGCTGATAATATAAAAGACATCCCCTATGATTTAAAACTTAATGAACTTTATGTCACGGATTATTCTCAATGGAAGCCCAAAGCATATAAAAAGAAAACGCCGAAAAAACGCCGTATACCTAAACCTTATTCTTATTTTTAGTGTTAATTTAAAACATAAGCTATAAACGCCCTCTTCCTAAATTTTGTGTATTTTAAAGTTAAAGGTGACGGATGCTCGGTCAATTATTCATTTAATGCAGCTTCAATTACCTGTTTATTCATAAAACCCGTTAATTTACCTAAATCCTCCTGCATTTTTATGCTGTTAGCCAGCTAGCTACCATTCTTCTTAGTTTTTGTTCATCCATTTTAAGTTGTTGCATTAGCTCTAGTATTTGGCTTGTTCTTTTTTAAATTATTTTTAATCTTTTTAGAAAGAAATACCACAACGCTAATTAAAATAAAATTAATAACAAAATCAAAAATGAACGTACCTGCCGATGTTAATATGCTTTTTTTGTAAATGGAAAAAATAAGAAAACTAACTAATGTAATTATCCACGTTATCCTTATTATTGAAAAACATTATATATCATTCGCCCATCCCATTGATTAATTAAAATATATAAATTAAACACGCAATTAACTTAACTTGTTACTTTTTAAAAATTTTTGAAAGATTATAACGATCAGTAAGGTTAATTGCGATAGATAAAACCTATTACAATATATTTTATTGATCTGCGAAACCGATCATAATACAATAGTCAATCTTTTTAACTCAACCTTTACTTTTAATAAATTTTTATAGATAAGGAGAAAATGATGCTTGGTAGAATTTTGAACGGTTATTATTCTGATCTTGACGGAGATTATTATATTACAACGAATCCTTTAGTTAGAGATGGTATAGCTTTGCTTTATTGGATTGGGTTTACTTTAATTGTTTTTGGTTGGCTTCCAAGCATGTTTACATTAAGAATTTTAAAAATTTTAGAAAACTTATCTGGTAAATAAATAACTATTTAAATAATGAGGCTTATTTGTGTTAATTACAAGGAATAAAATAATGAAAAAAATAATTAGTTTTGTGTGTGTTAGTGTTTTAGGTTTTGTTTTGGTGGGATGTGGTGATAAAAACACAATTATTTATGATTTAAAAACAGGTAAAGCAACAGCAAGTGGTTTTGATTCTCAAGCTCCAGATTTAACTGGAGTTGGTTATATGAAAATAATGAATGAGATTAGTAAAAATTGTAATCTTGATACTGTAACACTTGCTATAAATTTAAATACTGATGGTAAATACACAACAAAAGTTTGTAAAAACGGCATTACTTACAAATTAATTAATGCTAAGTAAAAAAGAAAGGGGTTAAATAATGAAAAAAATAATTAGTTTTTTTTGTATTAGTGTTTTAAGCATGATGTTGGTTGGTTGTGGTGATGATGAGTTTGTAAAATTTGCTAAAGAAGCAATAAAAGATCAAAAAGAATGGGCTATGCTTTATGATTTTAAAAATAACAAATTCTATCAGTATCATACTTATTCAATTCGTAAAAATCAAGAACCATCTTTTATAATTGATCGTGAATTGAAAAATTGCTCAGTTTCAAAAGAAGAAATAAATAAAGTAATATTATCTGACGATTCAATTAATTTAACTTGTGATTCATACTTTGTTGGTGATTTAAAAGTAAAAGTGAAAATTGTTGGTAAAAAATCATCATATGATCAAAATATTCTTGATAATGATTTTAATTATCTATTTAACTTTAACACTAACAAAGTATATTATAAAATTTCAGGTGATACAGATGAGCAAATGAAAAAAAATGCAGAAAAAACAAAAAGTTCATGTCACTCAAAAGATAAAGAAATTTATGACGATTGCGGTCTCTTTAATTCAAGAGAGAAAATAATTGGTTTATAAGTAATAATAAAAAGAGGGGATTCCCTCTTTTTATAAAATTGTTGGGAGTTTTACCTTTTTATTTTGTATATGTTGTATATCTTCTTCTTCTTTTTCAATTTTAACTTTATTTAATAAGTATTCTTTTTCTTTTAAATTACATTTTTTAGTAATTTCACTTCTGCTAAAATATAAAAAATAACTTATTTTATAATAAGTTAGCTTTAATTTTTTATTTTTATTAAATAATGTAATTATGTTATTTTTTAAGGTATTAATGATGTTAAAAAAGGGTTTTGAAAGGAAAAATGGTCGGCGAGAGAGGATTCGAACCTCCGACCCACTGGTCCCAAACCAGTTGCGCTACCAAGCTGCGCTACTCGCCGTTGGAAGCGCATAATACTGCGCTTCCTAAAAAGTGTCAATACCTACGATAAAAATTTATATCTGCTATGTCCTTATTTCGATAAAGGTGCTGGTGTTTTACCAATTCGTTGATAAAATTCAATGACAAAATTTTCGTAACGTTTATTCGCAACAGCTTCACGAATTTCAGCCATTAAACGTTGATAATAACGTAAATTGTGGATGGTATTTAGTCGTGCACCTAAAATCTCACCACACTTATCTAAATGATGAAGATATGATTTAGTATAATTTTTGCAAGTATAACAATCACAATGAGGATCAAGCGGAGTAGTGTCGTCTTTATATTTTGCATTACGAATTTTAATTACACCATTTGTGACAAATAAGTGACCATTACGTGCATTACGGGTTGGCATCACACAGTCAAACATATCAATACCTCGACGTACACCTTCAACTAAATCTTCAGGTTTACCCACGCCCATTAGGTAACGAGGTTTATCGGCTGGTAATTGTGGGCAAGTACCCTCCAAAATGCGATGCATATCAGCTTTAGGCTCTCCAACAGCTAATCCACCAACAGCATAGCCATCAAAGCCTATTTCGGTCAATCCTTTAATTGAGATATCACGTAATTCTTGATGTATTCCGCCTTGCACAATACCAAAGAGTGCATTTTTGTTGCCTAATTCATCAAAACGCTTTCGGCTACGTTTAGCCCAACGTAAAGACATTTCCATTGATTTTTTGACATAATCCCAATCAGCAGGAAACGGGGCGCATTCATCAAAAATCATCACAATATCAGAACCAAGATCATATTGAATTTCCATTGAAACCTCAGGTGATAAGAAAATCGAATCACCATTAATCGGATTACGGAAATAGACACCTTCCTCTTTGATTTTACGGATATCACCTAAACTAAAGACTTGAAACCCTCCCGAATCGGTCAAAATTGGGCCATGCCACTGCATAAAATCATGTAAATCACCATGTTTTCGCATGATTTCTTGTCCAGGCCTTAACCATAAATGGAATGTGTTGCCTAGTAATATTTGAGCTCCAGTTGCAGTAACCTCTTCAGGGGTCATACCTTTTACCGTGCCATAAGTACCAACAGGCATAAATGCTGGTGTTTCAACGGTATATTCAACTCCACGACGATCGAATTTCATACGTCCTCGACGAGCAAGCCCATCGGTATTGTCTAGTTCAAATTTCATTTTTTTGTTAACCTCTTGCGACCAAATAAACAGTTTGGCGCGAATTATTGTTATAATACGTTATAGTATCATTAATTTGCGGTATTAGTTTATCGTGCTAGTTCTCAATAAACAATATTTGATAAGGATTTAAGGATTTTGAGGTATATTGATTTATTTTTAATATCATGTTTTTCAATTATTTTGTTAGTTGGTTGTCAAAATCAAAATAACAAAGCTGTATTAACTATTACATCAGAGCAAATTAAACATTTATCTGAACAAGATATAGAGACTATTGGTGCACAAGTGTGTGCTGATTCAGATAAACGATCTGTTATTGCTAATGAAAATAGTTGGCTCAACCAAAAACTTGAAAGGTTAACCGGAACGCTACCTAAAAAGATTAATAATATTGAAGTAAATTATAAAGTTTATTTAAATACAGATCCTAATGCATGGTCAACTGCTAATGGCTGTATTCGCATAAACAGTGGGTTAATAAAATTATTAAACGATAATGAATTACAGGCAGTTTTAGCTCATGAACAAGCACATATTGCTCTTAAACATGCTATAAAATCATTTAGACTAGCCCCTTACGTTGAGATAACCAATAAAGATGTAGTTATTCTTGTAAAAAAAGAGGTTGCTCAACAATTTGAGTTTGAGGCCGATTATTATGCTTTGGAGTTATTAATGAGCAGAAATATAAATCCAACAGGGCTTGTAACTATGTTAAAAAAAATGCCCATTCATTCAACAAATAATATAACAACATCACATCCATCAAATATAAAACGTATTGATCGTATTTTAGAAAAATTAGGTACTATATAAGTATTTATATAGATAGGTTTAATATAGCCAATAAAGTTTGAGCTTAGTTTGATTTTATTGACTACTTTCTTGATATTTAAAATATTTTTAATTTTGTGCTGTAATAAACATAGCATCACCATAACTAAAAAATCGATAGTTTTCTTTAACGGCATGTTGGTAAGCCTTCATGGTATTTTCGTAACCAGCGAAGGCTGAAACAAGCATAATCAAGGTTGATTCAGGTAAATGAAAATTGGTTATAAGTGAATCAATGACTTTAAATTGATAGCCAGGATAAATAAAAATTTGGGTATCGGCAAAAAAAGGTGCTATTTTCCCTGTTTTTTGTGCTGCACTTTCTAAAGCTCGAACAGAAGTTGTTCCCACAGCGATAACTTTTTTGTTTCGTGCTTTACATGCTAACACCGCTTCCACAACAGTTTCCGGCACTTCAGCATATTCAGAGTGCATAATATGGGTTTCAATGTTTTCAACCCTAACTGGTTGGAATGTTCCTGCTCCAACGTGTAGAGTGACAAATGCCATTTCGACGCCTTTCTGTTTTAGTTTTTCTAATAAAGGTTTATCGAAATGAAGACCGGCCGTGGGTGCAGCAACGGCTCCTGGCACTTTACTATACACTGTTTGATAAACTTCCCAATCTTGTTCATTATCAGGACGATCAATATATGGCGGTAATGGAATATGACCTATTTTATTTAAAATACTAAGAACATCATTTGGAAATTGCAATTCAAATAAAGCATCGTGACGTGTTAGCATGGTAACCTTAATAGGGTCATTTTCACCTAATATTAGTTCAGCACCTGCTTTGGGTGATTTGGATGCCTTAATATGCACAAGGGCTCGGTTATTATCTAATATCCTTTCAATTAATACTTCAATTTTTCCACCCGAAGCCTTTTTTCCATATAAGCGAGCAGGAATAACTTTAGTATTATTGAAAATAAGTAAATCACCCGGATTGATTTTATCGATAATATCAGTAAAAACATTATCTTCAATTTTACCTGTGCGACTATCAAGTGATAAAAGTTTACAGGCACTTCTGGTTTCTGAAGGATGTTTGGCAATTAGCTCTTTAGGAAGATAAAAATCAAAATCGGATAGTTGCATAATCGTGTTCCTCAAAAATGAGGCATTAGTCTAAAGCCCTGATATTGTCTAATCAAGCAATTATTTGTTGATTATTATAAAAGTTACGTTAAAATTTCAATTGTCTAAAGAAATTAGGCATTTGACATTTATATTAATATAAGGAAAAGAGTATGAATAAACATCAAAAAACATTGTTGGTTGCACTGCCTTTAGTTGCTGCAATGTCACTCGCTGGTTGTAAAAATATGAGCGCAGATGACTTAACTAGTCTTGGCATGAAAGGTTTGAAAGCTGCTACTCTAAGTGATAATGATGTAAAAGCATTAAGTCAACAATCATGTGCTGAAATGGATGCACACTCAAAAGTTGCTTCACCAAAAAGCGCTTATGCTAAACGATTAAAGAAAATTGCTAAAGCACTTGGTAATAACTTAGACGGTACACCAATTAACTATAAAGTTTATATCACAAAAGATGTTAATGCATGGGCAATGGCTAATGGTTGTGTTCGTGTTTATAGTGGTTTAATGGACATGATGACTGATAATGAAATTCAAGGTGTTTTAGGTCACGAATTAGGTCACGTAGCTTTAGGTCATAGTAAAAAAGCAATACAAGTTGCTTATGCAACTGAAATAGCACGTGATGCAGCAGCTGCTTCTGGTAATGCAAAAATTGCTTCTTTATCAAAATCTAGCTTAGGTGCGTTAGCATCAGCAGTGATTAATTCTCAATTTTCACAAAAACAAGAACAAGATGCGGATAACTATTCTTTCGATTTCTTAGTTAAGAAAAAAATTAATCCAGCAGGACTTGCATCTGCATTTGATAAATTAGGTGGTGGTGACTCTTCAATCTTAAGTAGCCATCCATCTTCAACAGATCGTGCAAACAACATTCGTAAAAAAATCGCTGAACTTAAAAAATAAGCACAGTAATTTTTAATCAAAAGCGCTATTAATGGCGCTTTTTTTATTTGTTACCAATAAAATAAAATTTGAAGACGAAGCTAAGATTTAAAAGTTTCAAGGCGATTATTGATAATACATTGATCTTTAACCATTTCAAATGAAACCAAAACCCCTTCCAAATTAATACCTAGAGTAATCAAAATGTTATCAAAAACATAATAGTAACGCATGTGCTCTTCATAGATATGATCTTTAAATCTATAATTATGATTAAACTGATTGGTTAACTCAAACGGCTGACCAATTTTAAAGTCAAAACCAAGAAAATCTAAAATTTGATTTGCTTTATCACATAAGAAAGTGTTGTCTATAACTTCATCAATTGATAATGCCTCAACATTATCCGAAATATAAAAAAAGAGAATTTGATAACCACAGACTTTTCCTATTCCTGAAATATCAGCATAACCGAAGTCTTCGATAATACGATACTCATCTAAATTAAAAAAAAGATCGATATCAAGTGTGGCGAATCTTGTTATTTGATACATACCGGCTAACTTACTATTAAATTTTTAGTTTTGAATGTTACTGAAAAAAGTTATTAACTGTTTACAAAGTTGCAAGTAATTTTCTTTTTAAAATAAGTCGAAGATCATCGCCCACCATAGCAACCGATTCAAATTGAAATTGTGGTGCTAATGAAAGCTTTTGCAGATTTGGCAATATACACATATCTAACGCATTATGACCAAGTAATTTTGGTGCATAATAAATAATTAATTCATCCACTAAATCTTGTTCTATTAGAGCTCCAGCCAGATGAGCACCAGCTTCAACCCAAACCGAATTTATTTGTTTTTCGGCTAATAATGCAAACAATTTAGATAAATCTATTTGTTTACAACTAGATGATTCTATAATTAATTTGGTATTTTGTTTTGCAATAAGGCTATCTTTTTTTCGTACTACCCATGTTTCACCTGGCTGATTGAAAATATTTTCAGTACCTATTAGCTGATCTTGACTGTCAATAATTACACGAACAGGTTGCCGGATTTTTTCTGGTAGGTAGATTTTTTTTATTTCATCAGGTAATTCGTTATATCTAACTGTTAAACTTGCATTATCAGCTTGCACAGTCGCACGAGTACTTAAAATACAGCTTGCTTGAGCTCGGAACTGTTGCACATCTTCTCTTGCCTTATTTGATGTTATCCATTTGCTTTCACCAGATGCCATGGCAATTTTACCATCTAATGAGGCGGCTAGTTTAAGTTGAATATAAGGCAAACCTGTTCGCATGAGTTTTAAAAAGCCTTTATTAATAGCTTCTGCTTGCTCAGTTAAAACGCCAATGGTGACATCTATTCCTGCTTCTTTTAAGCGTTTAATACCATTACCTGCAACATTAGGGTTAGGATCTTGCATCGCAATTACTACACGAATGATGCCAGCTTTAATAAGCGCATCAGCACAAGGAGGTGTTCGACCAAAATGACTACAAGGCTCTAATGTCACATAAGCTGTTGCGCCGATTGCCTCATCACCAGCCATTTTTAGTGCATGAACTTCGGCATGAGGCTCACCAGCTTTTTGGTGATAACCTTTGCCAATTATTTGATCATCTTTAACAATGACACAGCCAACATTAGGATTTGGTGTTGTTGTAAAACGACCAAGCTTAGCCAAATCAATGGCTTGTTGCATATAGAAGTGATCTTTATTGCAAATTGCAGTCATATTGTTGATTATTTTTGTTGTAACTTAGCAATTTCATTACTAAATTGTTCGATATCGTCAAAACTAAAATAAACCGAAGCAAAACGAATATAAGCAATTTTATCTAGATTTTTAAGTTCTTCAATCACATAGTCACCAATTAATTTTGCTGGGACTTCACGTTCACCTGTTGCTCTTAGTTTAGATTTTATACGTGTAATCGCATCTTCAATGGCATCAAAACTCACTGGGCGTTTTTCAAGAGCCCTTTTCATACCATTGCGTAATTTATCTTCATTGAATGGTTCGCGAACTTTATTGCTTTTAATGACATTAGGCATAATTAATTCAGCAACTTCAAATGTAGTAAATCTTTCATTACATTCAACACATTGCCGTCTACGACGGACTTGAAATCCTTCACCGATAAGACGTGAATCAATCACCTTTGTATCATCTGCATTACAAAAAGGACAGTGCATAAATGTATCCTTATGGCAACAAAATAATCATTACAATATCTGAAAATTTTGATTTAAACAAGGGTCTAATTGTTATGACGTTAATCATTATACTAGAAAAATAGGTATGGTTTATTCACCTTAAATGTTAGTTTTATCATCGATAGTATTAAAATATATGATGATGAAGATTCACCAAACATTCAAAAATTAGCCACCTATTTGGTGGCATAAAACACTTACCAATTTAATTTAATGAGAAAATCTCTTAATTTAGCAAAATCATCAGGCATACAATGAGAAAGCAATGTCATATCAGCTCGCTCTGCTAACTCTTTAGGCAATGGAACTGATTTACCTAAAATATCTTCAACCACTTCTTTAAATTTAGCAGGATGTGCCGTACCTAAAAATAGTCCATATTCACCCTCTTGTAACTGATCACGCAGTGCTCGATAAGCAATTGCACCATGAGGTTCAGATAAGTAACCTTTTTGATCAAGTTCACAAACAGTTTGCTTAGCAACTTCATCCGAAACAGTAGCATGACCGAGTGATTTAAGATCCCATCCCTCACGCTTATAAATCTCTTCGATACGTGGCCAGTTATTTGGTTGGCTTACATCCATTGCATTCGATAATGTTGCAATGGTTGTGTGAGGTTCCCACTTACCGGTTTCTAAATAACGAGGTACTGTATCATTGGCATTCGTTGCGGCAATAAAGCGTTTAATAGGTAATCCCATTGTTTTCGCAAGTAGACCTGCTGTTAAGTCACCAAAATTGCCACTCGGTACAGAGATAACCAGCTGTTCACGTTGGGTTGATGTGAGTTGTGCAAAAGCTTCAAAATAGTAACAGATTTGTGCTAATAATCGGCTAATATTAATTGAGTTAGCGGAGTTTAAACCGATTGTTTTTTTCAAATCTTCATCATCAAATGCTTTTTTAACTAAGGCTTGACACGCATCAAAGTCACTTTGAATAGCAATTGTATGTATATTATCACCTAAAGTACAAAATAACTTTTCTTGTAATGGACTAATTTTACCTTCTGGGTATAAAATCACGACGCGAATATTTGGTAAATGATAAAACGCATGAGCAACGGCCGCACCAGTATCGCCAGAAGTAGCAGTCAAAATAGTAATTTTTTTGTCAGCAGCGACTTGCACTAAAGCTTGCGCCATAAAGCGTCCACCAAAATCTTTAAATGCTAATGTTGGTCCATGATATAGTTCTAATGAACCAATGTCTGCTTCCACAGAAGTTACTGGAGCAGGGAATTGAAATGCATTTTTAACAAGTCTATGCATATCATCACAGCTAATCTCATCACCAATAAAAGCAGATAAGATCTTGGCACTTCGAGTAATAAAATCAAGTTTTAATAACGACTCAATTTCGGATGATGAAAATTTAGGTAATTGTTGAGGAAAGAATAAACCTTGCCCTCTTCCTAATCCTTGTTGAACTGCTTGTGCAAAGCTAACTTGCTGGGAATGATCTTTTAAGTTATATAATTTCATAATATTTTCCGGTTATCTTTATGCTGTAATATTTCACTCTTCGTAATATCAACTTGTTGAATAATAGTTGGCAATTTTGTTATATTTAACTCTACTTTTTATAGTAAACATTAAATAACTCTTGTTCCTTGAGTATCAATTTTACAAATATGAGTAAAACCTTCATCATTTTGCAAATAATATTTTTTAAGTAATAATTCAATTTGCTGAGCTGTTTCAAGTTTATCTGCAATCACAAATATTGTTGGCCCTGAACCTGAAATACCCGATGACAAAGCACCAAGTTGCTTAACCCGTTTTTGAGTTTCATCAAAATTAGGTAATAATTGTTTACGATAAGGCTCAGCAATATTATCAAAAAGCATTGTGGCAGCCAGCTTAGGTTGTTTGGTATAACAAGCATGCAAAAATCCCCCCACATAGCGACCATGTGCTACACAATCAGACCTTTGATATTGAGCAGGTAAAATTGCACGTGCTTCAGCCGTTGATACCTTTATACCTGGATAAGCCATCACCCAATACCAATCATCAAAATGCGGAATCGACTCACTAATAATACCCATCTCATTAAGAATAAGTTGCATCCCACCTAAATAGCATGGCGCAACATTATCATAATGCACACTGCCCGAAATACGACCTTCAAGTTCTCCCATCATGGATAACATTTCAAATTCATTAAAAGGTTTATCAAAAAACTCATTTAATGCAACCAATGCACCAACTACTGAGCACGCACTTGAACCTAAACCAGAGCCAATTGGCATATTTTTTTCAAGAGTCATACTAACAGGTAAAGTTTTACCCATTGCTTGACAAAATCGCTGCCAACATTGAAATACAATATTATATTTTGGATCACGTGGTAGCTTTTTGACAAATTGACCTTTGCTAGTAAGGGAAAATTCGTTAGCAGATTCAACTGTAATACAGTCACCAAGCATAGCGCCACTAATCGGGCTAATTGCTGCGCCCAATATATCAAAACCAACGCTAATATTAGCCATTGATGCAGGCGCATAAACGGTTAAAGATTTATGACTCATTTAACCTCCGATTTTACCTGATGTTGTACGTAAAATATCAGCAAAAACACCTGCTGCAGTAACATCATTACCAGCACCATAACCACGTAATACAAGAGGAATAGGTTGATAATAACGAGTATAAAAAGCTAAGGCATTTTCGCCATTTTTGACTTTATAAAGAGGATCTTCGCTATCGACAGCTTCAATTCTAACACTGCATTGATGGTTTTCTATGCTACCCACATAACGTAGAACTTTACCTCCTTTTGCTGCTTGTTCAGATTTTGCTTTAAAATGTGCATCTAACTGCGGTAATTTGGCCATGAAATCATCAATGCTACCTTGTGCATATTCAGGAGGTAATACGGATTCGACATTGATTTGATCCAATTCTAATTGTAAACCTGATTCTCTAGCTAAAATAAGTAACTTTCTAGCTACATCGGTTCCAGATAGATCGTCTCGAGGATCAGGTTCAGTAAAACCTTTCTCTTTAGCCAATTTAGTTGCTTCAGACAGTGACATGCCTTCATCAAGTTTACCAAATATAAAAGAAAGCGATCCAGATAGAATTCCCGAAAACTTGATTAACTCATCACCTGCATTAAGTAGATTTTGAAGATTTTCAATTACCGGTAACCCAGCCCCTACATTGGTATCATATTGGAATTTACGCTTATTTTTTGCAGCTTCTTGGCGTAAGCGTAAATAGTAGGCCATTGAGCTAGTATTTGCTTTTTTATTTGGTGTAACGACATGAAAGCCATTAGCTAAAAAATCAGCGTATTTGTCAGATACTTCGCTACTAGAAGTACAATCAACGAGAATCGGATTAAGTAATCGATTAGATTTGGCAAACTCAATAATACTATCTAATGAATATTTAGTATCACTCTGTTTGATTTGATCACGCCAATTACTAAGATCAATACCGTCTCTATTGGTTATGCTGTGTTTAGAGTTAAACAAACCACATACTCGCAAATCAATCTGTTTGTTTTTAAGCCATTTCTGTTGACGTCCAATTTGGTCGACAAGCGCACCACCGACCCCACCAACACCAATAACAAAGACATCAAGCATTTTATCAGTACCAAATAACATCTGATGCGCAACACGAACGCCCATTACAGCAACATCATTATCAACTACAACTGAAATTGAGCGTTCAGATGAACCTTGTGCTATAGCAACAATATTAATATTAGCTCTGGCTAATGCTGTAAAGAAATTAGCTGATAAACCACGTAAGGTACGCATGCCATCGCCTACTACAGAGATAATAGCAAGCCTTTCAATCACCTCGATCGGTTCAAGTAATCCATCTTTTAATTCTAAGAAAAATTCATCACTTAAAGCTTCTTCTGCACGATAAAGTTCTGTTTGTGGCACACAAAAACTAATGCTGTATTCAGATGATGATTGAGTAATAAGTACAACTGAAATGCCAGCATAAGACATCGCAGAAAAAACACGTGCCGACATACCAACCATACCTTTTAATCCAGGACCTGAAACATTGATCATTGCCATGTTATTTAAATTGGTAATACCTTTTACAGGTGTGGTTGAGTCAACAATATTAGCACCAATTAATGTGCCTGGCGCATCAGGATTATTTGTATTTTTGATTAAACAAGGAATCTGAAATTGGGCAATAGGTAAAATAGTTCTTGGATGAAGTACTTTTGCTCCAAAATATGAAAGTTCCATCGCCTCTTGATAAGACATTGTTTTTAGTAATTTGGCATCTGGTACAATACGGGGATCACAAGTATAAACTCCATCAACATCGGTCCATATTTCACAGCTATTTGCTCTTAAACAAGCTGCTAATACGGCAGCAGAATAATCAGAACCATTTCGTCCAAGCACAACTAATTCGCCTTTTTCATTACCAGCGGTAAAACCGGGCATTAGAATAAAATTGTCTTGTGGAATGTGCATTTCAGCAATTCGATGAGTCGATTCAGGTATATTAACAGTCGATTCTAAATAACCACCTTCTGCAATAAGCATAGCAACAGGATCTATTACCGTGATCGTATGGCCTCTTGCTTTGAGAAGTTCTTGCATAATAGCAATTGATAGCTTTTCTCCACGACAAATAATTGATGCATTGATACTATCAGGACATTGACCGAGTAAACGGATACCTTCAAGTAATTGCTTAACATGCTTTAATTCATTAAGAGCAAAATGCTTCATCTTTTCATAAGCAAAATTAGGGTGAGCTTTTGCAAGATCTGCTAATAGATCTGCAAATATCTTTTCAGCATCATAAATGTTACTTTTGATATCTTGCCCAGCAACCGTTTTTTCAACCATGGCTACTAAATGGTTGGTAATTTTAGCAGGTGCCGATAAAACAGTGGCGGTTTGCTCTTGTTTAGCATTATTTTCAATAATTTCTGCAACTCGCAAAAAGCGTTCTGCGTTAGCAACAGATGTTCCTCCAAATTTTAAAACTTTCATATCACACCTTACTTATTATCTTAGTTTATGCCCATTACTATCTATAATTATAGTTTTTAGAACTTATTTATAGGTATCAAAAATCTTGTAGTCTTATCATGCTAATTCTGTTTTTAATTTTTTTGCACAGATTAACTACTTTATTTCTATGCAAAATAAAAAACCCGCCTTTAGGGGGCGGGTTTTTTAATATTTATTGAAAAAATCAACCCACCCTAGATCGCATAATAGTACCTAAGGTGCTAATAATTCCTGTCATACTAACTAAAATTATCATGATTTTTCCTAAGAAATATTTAATTAAACTAAAAACAAAACAGCCCGACATTTTCATGTCAGGCTGTAATTTTAAAAAACCTTTTTGCTATTTTCGTATTCATTAACAACTTTATTCAATGCTTGATATATGCACTTTTCATCTTGTTTTTTTAATGCTTCATCTAAAATATTAAGATACGATAACATTAGCTTTTGATTATCTTCGGCAAATTGCGGCGATACTTCTTGATCTTCATATAACATAACATATGTACGAGCAAATCCAAAAATCAAAAAATAAACCGATGCATTTTTTGGATCTTCTTGAATTAATGCTCTCATTGCCTTTCTTAACTTTACATAACTATCAGTACCAGGCAAACTTGTCGCAAATGTTTTCGTTACTTCAGAAAATGTCATTGCCATAAACCTCAATCAAAATCACAAGAAGAAAGAATAACAACCCATTAGCATAAGTGCAAGTCTATTTTGTTTGCCAAACAAATTTTTTTAATTTCTACTAAAAATCAACAGAAGAAAAATTAATAAAAAAGGAATATTATTTGGTCTCTTTACAAATAGACAATCCTGCCGATGCTTGTGCAACAGGCATTATTTCAATTGAGTTAACATTAAAATGATTTGGTGTATTAATTAACCAAGAGACAGTATTGGCTATATCTTCAGGAGTAATAAATTCAACACCTTGATAAACCTGTGCGGCTTTCTGGTTATCGCCATGAAAGCGAACATTTGAAAACTCTGTACCACCACATAATCCCGGTTCGATATTAGTAACTCTAACCTTTTTCCCTAATAAATCGGTACGCAAATTAGCACTAAATTGTTTAACAAAAGCTTTAGATGCACCATAAACATTTCCGCCTTTATAAGCATAAGTACCAGCCACAGATCCAAGATTAATAATATAACCAAAATTGCGCTCAACCATTTCTGGTAATATTTGTCGAGTTAGATTTACTAGCCCAATAATATTAGTTTCAATCATTGTTTCCCAATCGTTATAATCTGCTTCATAAGCAGGTTCTAAACCTAATGCTAGACCTGCATTATTTATTAAAATATCTATGGGCTTAAATTCATTTGGTAATTGCAATAAAATAGTATTTACTGCATCTTTTTTAGTTATATCTAATGGTAATGAAAAGAAATTAGCACCTAATTCATCTGCAAGGTTTTGTAATTTATCTGCACGTCTAGCTAAGCCTACAACTTTATAACCATCTGCTATAAGTTTACGGCAAATAGCTTGCCCAAAACCAGAGGATGCACCAGTAACCAAAGCTATATTCATATTAAATCCCCTTATAAACTAAGTTAAAATTGGAGTATATTTCGATAAACGACTATATGCATAAACAAAAAGTAGTACATAAAAATATACTGAAACACATAGTTACCTGAAAGTTTTTTACAAAAAACTATCTAATATCTATAAAAAACCCGCTAATTAAGCGGGTTGATATTTAATACTTCATTTAGCAGGTTCTTCTGCTGGTTCTTCATCTTTTAGCGGAACAATCAAGGTATCAATATGTGTATTATTGATAAGTTGACGAGCAGAAGACATCAACTTACTCCAAAAGTCTTGATGATGACCACACACGACAAGATCAGCGCCATATTCATGAATTGCTTCGATTAATACTTGGTCAAATTCACCATTCCCAGAAAGAGTATGAGCTATAGGATATCCCGCATCATTGGCTAGTTTATTTAATGCAATATGCGCATCTTCAGTAATTCGGTCTTTCATATCATTCATATTAATATCAACTAAACCAGTATAAAGATCCGAATAATTAATACCAACATGAATCAAAGATATTTGAGCATTATATGGCCTAGCCATAGAAACTGCTTTTTCGACAAGAACTTCACTTTCAGGTGATAAATCTACTGCAACTAATATGTGTTTATAAGCCATGATACATTACTCCTTCCAATTTAACGGTCAGATAAAACTACAAAATTGATACTCTCTTTTTACTACTAAATCAATTTTTGAGCAAGCCAAAAAAGTGACCCAGATAACAAAATTGAAATTGGAAGTGTTAAAATCCAAGTTAACGCAATATTTTTAATGGTCTTACTTTGAACGCCACCACCATCAACAATCATTGTACCTGCCACAGATGAAGAAAGAACTTGAGTTGTTGAAACAGGCATACCAGTATAACTTGCAATCCCAATTGATAAAGCCGTAGTGATTTGTGCCGACACGCCTTGTGCGTAAGTCATCCCTTTTTTACCAATTTTTTCACCAATAGTAATAGCTACACGACGCCATCCTATCATTGTTCCAATTGCTAGCGCTGAAGCTACCGAAATAATGATCCAAATCGGCGCATATTCAACAGTTTTAAGTAAATCGTTATTCAAAGATTTCAGATATTGTTTTTCCTCTGCTGTTACATTAGCTTGTTTAGCAACATGCGAAACAGTATCCGATAAACATAATAATATGCGTCTAGCTTGTGAACGTTGTTCAACAGTGAGTGATTCATAATTATTCATTTTATTAAATAAATTATGAGCAATACCCAGTGTGATAAATGAATGTGAATAGTCACAATGATACTTATTCAAATCGCCTTCTGGAATACTTGTGTCTAATGCAGGTTGTTTACCTATTATCGTAGTTAGATCATCATTGTGAGTAACAAAGTACTCCTGAATATTATCAATAGCATTACGAGTGTTAGTAATATCATAGGTAGACGCATTCATATTAACAATAAAGCCAGCAGGAGCGATACCCATCAATACTAACATTAATAAACCAATACCTTTTTGTCCATCATTAGCACCATGAGAAAAACTCACACCTGCAGCAGAAATAATAAGCATTATTCGGATCCAAAAAGGTGGCTTTTTCTTACCATAAAGTTTTTCTCGCTGCTCTGGAGTCATAAAGATGCGTTCTCTTTTTTTACTACTTTTTTTACTTTGTCCTTTACGTGTCCAATACTTACGCAGACAAAAAATCATTAACCCAGCAATAACAAGACCAACTATTGGTGAAACAATCAAGGATAAAAAGATTTGAATCATCTTAGGAATATTAAGCGCATCAATAATTGATGTATCCATAACCAATGCATTTGCAAGTGCTACGCCAATAATAGAACCAATTAAAGTATGTGAACTTGATGCAGGAATACCAACAAACCAAGTACCTAAATTCCAAATGATTGCTGCAAACAAAATAGAAAATACCATAGCAAGCCCATGAGTAGAGCTTACATTAAGTAATAAATCAGTTGGTAACAAATGCACAATGGCATAAGCCACACTAAGCCCACCAAGTAGTACGCCAAAGAAATTAAATACTCCGGCCATAAAAACGGCAAGTTGTTCTTTCAATGCCCTTGTATAAATAACAGTGGCAACAGCATTAGCAGTATCATGAAATCCATTAATAGCCTCATAAAAGAGTACAAAAAGTAAAGCTAAGACTAATAATATAATGGTTGAAAATTCTAAATCAGCAAATAGATGAAACATAATATATCTTTCTGTTGTTAATTAGCGCCACTATTATCCTTGAGAATAAGCTAATGAGCAAAACAATTTTTTACATTTTTCGTTTAGCATAACGTGCAGCCAAAAAAGCACAAATCATTAATTGGATTTGATGAAAGATCATTAAAGGTAGGATCAAAATACCCATCATCGACATGGGGAAGATAACACTTGCCATTGGAATGCCACTTGCTAGGCTCTTTTTTGAACCACAAAATACAATTGTGATTTCATCTTGTTTGCTAAAACCAAAAAATCTTGCACTATAAGTGGTAATAAATAAAACTATAACTAACAGAATAATTGAGAAAAATATAATATTTAACAAAGATAAAAAACCGACTTGCGACCATATACCATTAACAACTGCATCACTAAACGCGACATAAACCACTAATAAAATCGACAAACGATCTGTTTTAGAAATAATATTTTTATACTTATCTACCCATTGACCAATAAAACGTCTAGATAAATGCCCGACAACAAAAGGCAACATCAGTTTCAGCATAATAGAGGTAATGGCATCAATTATGTTCATTGATGCCGAGGTTTGAGTATGTATTAACAATCCAACTAAAAGCGGGGTAATAAACACCCCCAATAACGTTGATGCTGAGGCACTGCAAATAGCTGCTGCCACATTACCTTTAGCTATTGAAGTAAATGCTATTGCAGACTGCACTGTTGCTGGTAAAACACAAAGATAAACAAAACCTAAATAAATATCATGTGATAAAAAAGTGGGCACTAGTAACTGCATCATCATGCCTAAAACTGGGAATATTACAAATGTAGTTGTAAATATTAACAAATGTAATCGCCAATTTTTTATACCAGAGACAATTGCTTGAAAAGAAAGTTTTGCACCATGCATAAAAAATAGCAAGCCAATAGCAAAAGTTGTAAGGTATTCAAAAACCGTTTTAGCCTGTCCTTCACAAGGAAAAAAGCTAGCTGTAATCACAACACAAATTAGAATCAATAAGAATGAATCAATCTTAACACGTTGAAATATATTCATGATTTTTAATATCTTTGATTAACAAGAATAAAAAAATCGCCACAAAAGTGGCGATATACAAGAAAGATAAAATTTATTCTAAGAAACTACGAAGCACATCAGATCGACTTGGATGACGTAATTTTCTCAGCGCCTTAGCCTCAATCTGACGAATACGTTCACGAGTTACATCAAATTGCTTACCAACTTCTTCTAGCGTATGATCTGTATTCATATCAATACCAAATCGCATACGTAACACTTTCGCTTCTCTAGGCGTTAATCCTGATAAAATATCGCGAGTTGCGCTACGCAAACTCTCAGAAGTCGCCGCATCTAGCGGTTGCTCAAGAGCTGTATCTTCAATAAAATCACCTAAATGCGAATCTTCGTCATCACCAACTGGTGTTTCCATCGAAATTGGCTCTTTAGCAATTTTAAGCACTTTACGAATTTTATCTTCAGGCATTTGCATGCGTTCAGATAACTCTTCAGGTGTTGGTTCACGACCGATTTCCTGTAACATTTGACGAGAAATACGATTTAACTTATTAATTGTTTCAATCATATGTACCGGAATACGAATTGTCCTTGCTTGGTCAGCTATAGAACGAGTAATCGCTTGTCTTATCCACCAAGTTGCATAAGTTGAGAATTTATAACCACGACGATATTCAAATTTATCAACTGCTTTCATCAAGCCAATATTACCTTCTTGGATAAGATCTAAGAATTGTAATCCTCGGTTGGTGTATTTTTTCGCAATAGAAATAACTAGTCGTAAGTTAGCTTCTACCATTTCTTTCTTAGCTCGACGTGCTTTAGCTTCGCCAATAGACATACGTCGATTAATATCTTTGATTTGCTCAATAGAAAGACTTGTTTCAGTTTCAATTTGTTGTAATAAATCAACTTGAGCAGCAATTTGAGTTTCAAAATCTTTTAAATTATCCGCAAACGCACCTTTCGATGATAAAGCTTTCTTAAACCAATCCATGCTATTTTCATTGCCAGTAAAATAAGTCATAAATAGTTTTTTCGGCATTTTGCATTTTTCAACACAAATCCTCATAATAACACGTTCATGAGTTCTAACACGCTCCATCATGCTTCTCATGTTATTAACAAGAATATCAAACTGCTTAGCAACTAAACGGAATTGTTTAAATATTTCTGATAGGTTTTCGATCTCTTGTTGTGCTTTTTTATGAGCTCGACCATATTTTTTAATAGCATCAGACGTTTTGTCGTGCTGCTCTTTTAATTCGGCAAATTTAGCTTTAGCAACTTCGGGATCGATAGAAACATCATCATCAGTTGATGCCTCGTTTTCGTCATCCTCGCTCTCATCATCGCTATCATCAATTTCAATTTCGGTTTCACTAACCTCTAAATCTTCAGGTAACTCTTCAGCAACTTCTTCAGCATTTGGATCAACAAAACCTGTAATCAAATCAGATAAACGAACTTGTCCGCTTTCGATTAAATTATATTGCTCTAAAAGATAAGTTATTGCTTCTGGATATTCCGATACTGAAGTTTGCACTTGATTAATGCCATCTTCAATACGCTTAGCAATATCAATTTCGCCTTCACGCGTTAACAGTTCAACCGCCCCCATTTCACGCATATACATACGAACAGGATCGGTTGTTCTACCAATTTCTGACTCAACATTAGATAATACTAATGCTGTTGCTGCTTCAACGGCCTCTTCATCAGGGACATTATCTGAAAGTAATAACTCATCAGAATCAGGGGCTTCTTCAAGAACTTGAATCCCCATATCATTAATCATTTGGATAATATCTTCAATCTGATCTGAATCAATAATCTCTTCAGGCAAGTGATCGTTGACATCAGCATAGGTCAGGTATCCTAGCTCCTTACCTCGAATGATTAGGAGTTTTAACTGTGATTGAGAATTTTGCTCCATAAAGGTATCCATTTTAGTTATTTGGTCATTTATATTATGCATGTAGAACAATATCTGGAATCTACACGTATTCTATATATTTAGTCTTTTTTTGATAAAACAAGTATTAAAGTCGCCAATTCTTTTTTCTCTGCGGTGCTTAAGCCGGAGACTCTCTCTTTTGCGATTAGTTCATCTTGCCTTTGGGCGAGTATATTATCATATAACTCTTTTAAAGTATGTGAAAAAATTGAGCCTATTTCGCCATCTTGATAATGACACTCCCAGGTGGACAAACGATTCAACTGCTTATAAAACGGTCTATCCATACACTCTATTAATATTTGTGCAGTAGTTATATTGGGATAACGTTGACATAGTTCAAGTAATTCAACAAAAATCTCGATCCCGGCCATTTTAACCTGGCGAATCACATTTATATCAGAAACTTGCTCTGCAAGATTAGGATATTGAAGTAATAAACCAATTAAAACTCGCATCGTTGTTAATTTCATTTGTGATGTAGGCGTTTTTTCATTTGCCTTTTCATCACGTTGGGAACGATTTTCTTGAATTAATTGTTCTAATTGAGATACATCAAGTAAACCTAAATAATTACCGAGCTTCTGCAATAAATTTAATCTAAAGGCTTTTGCCTTAATTTGATCAAGTAGCGGTAAAGCTAGCGAACTCAATTTTGCTTTTCCTTCAGCTGTTTTTAAATCAACCTGTTTCAAAAGTTCATCAAATAAAAATTTCGACAAATTTGAAGATTCATTTAAATATTTTTCAAAATTATCCTTACCGACTTTACGCACAAAACTATCAGGATCTTCATCTTGAGGTAAAAAAGCAAAAGTTATTTTCTTACCATCGATTAAGCAAGGTAATAAAACATTAAGTGCCCGCCAAGCAGCGCTTCGTCCAGCATTATCGCCGTCATAACAAAATATTACCGAATCTGTTGCTCTAAATAATAATTTAATATGCTCCTCTGATGTAGCCGTACCTAAAGCAGCAACAGCATAATCAATGCCATATTGAGCAAGCGAAACCACATCCATATAGCCTTCAACCACCATCAGTTGCTGAGGATTACGATTGACTTCTAGCGTTTCATAAAGTCCGTAAAGTTGAAAGCCTTTATGAAAAATGGGGGTTTCTGGTGAATTAATATATTTTGCAGAATCATTAATGATAGTTCGTCCACCAAACGCGATAACATTGCCTTGTCTATCGCGAATAGGAAACATGATTCTTCCACGAAAACGGTCATATTGATTACCCCTATCGTGGCTGACTTGCATGCCGGCTTGTTCATAAAGTGCTTCTTCAGCTTTTGTTTTAACCACACTTTGTGAAGTTAAACGCCACTCATTAGGCGCAAAACCAATTCTATACCGTGCTATAATTTCTGCATTGAGTCCCCGTTGCTCAAGATATTTTTGAGCATCAGTAGATGTAGATAATGCTAATTGTTGCTGATAAAAATCAGTGATTTTGCCCATCAAAGTATATAGATCTCGACGTACATTTCTAGATTCAATGTGCTTTGATTGATCAATTTGATTTTTATCGTTATCGATATAAGGGACACGAATCCCTTGCAAGCTAGCTAACTCCTCAATAGCTTCAGGAAAAGATAACCGCTCATATTGCATTAAAAAATTAACAACAGATCCTGATGCGCCACATCCAAAACAATAAAAGATCTGTTTTTTTTCATTAAGAGAAAACGAAGCTGTTTTTTCATCATGAAAAGGGCAACAACCAAAATAATTATTCCCCTTTTTTTTCATTTTAACGCGTTTGCCAATCACATCAAGGATGTTGGTTCGAGCAGTTAGATCCAAGATGAAATCGCGAGGAATAAGACCTTTCATGATAAAACTTTAACCAGTTATGGTGTTATAAAAAGACAACAAGCCGTATCAAAATACGGCTTGTTAGAATTCTTTATATCAAAAAAATAATAAATTGATTTTTAATATCAATTTTAGTTTTCAGTATAAATAATCTTAAAATATTAATATAAGCGAGTACGACGAGCGTTTTCTCTTTCTAATTTTTTAGCATGGCGTTTAACAGCTGCTGCTTTAGCTCGTTTACGAATAGTAGTTGGTTTTTCGTAAAATTCACGATTACGAACTTCAGCTAAAACTCCTGCTTTTTCACAAGAACGTTTGAAACGACGTAACGCTACATCGAAAGGTTCATTTTCACGTACTTTAATTACTGGCATGTGCCTCTCACCTCAAATTTGTTTAATATCACAAGGGATTAAAATTAGTGCGCAATTTTACTCTCAATCGATATATGTTGTAAAGTAAAAAATAGAATTATTACAAGATAACAAATTAATTTGCTAATCAGCATATAGAGTCAGATAATAAATCAAATCTAATTGAGAATAAACAGGAGTATTTCATGCCATCATTAATTACTGGTCAATATCCAAAGCGCCGCCTACGCCGTAATCGTGCCCATGACTTTAGTCGTCGTATGGTTGCAGAACATAGTTTGACGGCCAACGATCTAATTTATCCAGTTTTTATTGTTGAAGGAAATAATATTACTGAATCAATTACCTCGATGCCAAACGTTAATCGAATGAGTATTGACGTATTGTTAAAAGAAGCGGAACAAGTAGCTAAATTAGGAATTCCTGTTCTTTCACTATTTCCCGCTATTGAACCATCAAAAAAATCTTCATTAGCACAAGAAGCATATAACGAAAATGGGTTAGTACCAAAAGCTGTTCGAGCATTAAAAAAAGAAATTCCAGAGCTCGGTGTACTAACTGATGTCGCACTTGATCCATATACCACGCATGGACAAGATGGCATTATTGATGAACAAGGGTATGTACAAAATGATATCTCTGTTGAAACGCTTGTTAAACAAGCATTAATGCAAGCTCAAGCAGGTGTGGATATTATCGCACCAAGTGACATGATGGATGGACGCATTGGAGCAATACGTAACGAACTCGAAAAGCACGGTTTTTTTAACACACAAATTATGGCTTATTCCGCAAAATACGCATCAAGTTTTTATGGACCTTTTCGTGATGCTGTCGGCTCTGCGAAAAATATTAAAGGTGGCAATAAAAAAACTTATCAACTCGATCCAGCTAATAGTAATGAAGCATTACAAGAAATCTATCAAGATTTAAGTGAAGGTGCAGATATGGTCATGGTTAAACCTGGTATGCCTTATCTTGATATCGTTCGAAGAGTTAAAGACACCTTTGCTGTCCCAACTTTTTCTTATCAAGTTTCTGGTGAATATGCTATGTTAACAGCGGCAATTCAAAATGGCTGGTTAGATGAAAAATCAGCAATTATGGAATCTTTACTTTGCTTTAAACGTGCTGGTGCCGATGGAATATTAACCTATTTTGCCAAACAAGTAGCCGAATGGTTGCATCAACAAAAATAATATTTTTTGAAATACTGCTCTTTTCAAATTGGAAGGAGCATTTAATTACCTATCTAGTATCTCATATTCATCAAATCACATTATTAATCATATTATTTAATAGCACTTTTTCACTTCTTTTTAATTCACCAGTATAAGAAATTTATAGATAAACATTAATTATCATATTTATACTTGGACAATTATTGTACTTTACTGGAAAATGTAAAAAAGTTTCAGGAAAGCTATATGTTTATGTAAAAATCTGATAATATTTACGGGGATAAGTGATAAGGGAATAAAAAATGATTTATGAACTCGTACCAAACGAATTACATGATGAATTTAAAGCTTTTCATCATGACCTAGAAGAAATAACATCGCAACATGTGCAATCTTGTCCCTTCTGTAAAAAAACTGAATTCTATATAATTCGTTCAAAACCTAATAAAACATATCTTTGTAAAGACTGTCATAAATATTTTACCGTTTCAACCAATACTCCTTTCTATCGTTTAATGCCCTATAATTGGTTAGAGTTTATTTTTACCAACCGAATAAATAAAATGGGCTATAAAGAAATTGCGGACAGACTCGAAACATCGCTCGAAAAAGTTATACGACGAGATCGAGCTATTATTAACTATCTTCAAAGCTATTATCCATCATTACATAACTGGTATACACATCAAAAACAAACAAAACTAATGCCATCTTTAGTGGAACAATACAATACCATTAAAGATAAAGTAACTGCCTTATTGAATGAACAAAATCCAACTTGTAAACACTGTGGTTCTAACGAAACAACCAAAATTGGTTCTCGCACTTGCTATCGCTGCAAACGGTGTCGACATAGCTTTAGTCTTTTAAGCAACACTAGTTTAAACCGTATACCCAAACCTGAATTGTGGTTACAATTCATTGAGTTACTTGTTTCTGGGGCTAATAACTCACAAATAGGAAAAGCTTTAAATTTACACAATGATACAGTACGTAAATGGCGCTCTGCTTGGTACTATATGATGAAAGATTGGCAATGTGAAGCACTTGCAGTATGGTGCAAAAATAAATAAGAAAACAGGATAAAAGGAAAATAGAACTATGAGAAAAAATAATTTATTTTTATATACGTGCATAATTAGCAGTACATTACTAATTAACGGTTGCGATGATAAAAAAACATCTGACAAAAAATCCTTACCACAACTACCAACAGCAGTTATTAATAGCTACCTTTTCCATACTGAGCCAGAGCTCTTACCATTTAGTAAAATGATTAAACAACAGCATATTCAAGGCTCATCAACTAAGATAATTAACTACAATGACAAAGGCTTTGTAGCTAATTATGATTTAGAAGGGCTACATGGCGAAATTAACTACGACACAGCTAAATATAGCTACGGCATGGGCGATACCAGAAACGTTTACGATATTACTTTTGATTCTTCACAAAATATACTAGGTATGAAAAACAATGAAAATGATATCGTCGCAAGTTCAGAGTTCGATGAACAAGATCGTTTAGTTGAAACAACTCTATCGCATTTTGCAGAAAATAATATCATTTTTAACAGCAAAATTATTTATGACAACAATCGTGTAGAACTCGTGTTATATAATGCCTATATTCCTGTAGATGAAAAAACAAAATTCCCTGTGTTGGCTCAAGAAAAAGAATTTGTATATAACGCAAACAATCAATTAGAAAAAACTATTATCAAAACCTTTAAATTATCATCAAATGGAGACATCATCATTAATGATAAAAACGAACAAGAGGTAGAACTAATAGAAACTTGTACTTATTCAGATTATAATCCAAACAGTGATTGGACTAAAGCTGTGTGTATTACAACAGGTGACGAATCAAAAACAGTTAATCTAACAAGAACAATTCAATATAATTAGTCATTGCCATATTCATCATATTCGCGGCAAAGTATAATTGTATCCTCAATTAAGCGTCTAGCAATGGTGCCATACTCAGGAATTTTAGGTAACTCTGTATAATGGTACCAATTTGCTTCAATGAGTTCGTTTTTATCTACCACTATTTCACCGCTATCATAATCAGCTAAATAAGCCATCATTAATGAATTTGGAAATGGCCAAGGTTGCGAACCAACATAACGAATATTTTTAATTTTTATTTTTGATTCTTCAAATACTTCTCGTTCAACGGCTGTTTCCATTGTTTCACCGATTTCAGTAAAACCAGCTAAAACGGTATATAAGTTATCTTGATTATGCCTAACATGTTTTGCTAATAAAATTTTATTATTATGACGAATTGCCACAATAATAGATGGCGAAATTTGTGGATAATAACGCTCTTTACAATGATCGCATAGACAACACCATTCCGTGCTACTAATATACATCTCATGACCACAATATCCACAATATTTATGGGAACGATAAAATTCAGAAAGTTGCACAGCCCGACCAGCTAAATTAAATAATGATTGATCTGTTCTATCAAGTAATGAACGAACTGAACTCATCGCATTTTTCATTTCATCACAAATCAGCCAAGCTGTTTGCCCATTCCATTCACCTATTGGTTGAGCAAGTTTATTGGTAAAACCAAATTCATCAGCACACCCAACAGGAACTTCACCATTAGGCAGCCATAATCGTCCATTAGCACTTACAAACCAATAACCGTTTTCATTACCTATTAAATTAAATTGTTGCTGTATATTCATATTATTAACACCAAAGATAAAAACAAAAAAGGAGGATTACTCCTCCTTTTAATCGATACTATTTCTTTTTCTTCTCGTGAAGTCCCTTTTTCTCAAGTTCCCAGTAAATAATTCGTTGCTGAGCAATTGTGAATAAGTTACTGACGATATAATATAAAACCAAGCCTGATGGGAACCATAAGAAGAACAACGTAAAAATTAATGGCATATAAGTCATTAATTTTTGTTGTAGTGGATCGGTAACAGGTGTTGGTGACATTTTCTGAATTAAAAACATACTGACACCCATTAATAAAGGCAAAATATAGTATGGATCTTGCGCTGATAAATCATAAATCCAAAACGCAAATGGCGCATGTCGTAGTTCAACTGTACTACTTAACATATAGAACAATGATAAAAAAATCGGCATTTGGATAATTAATGGCAAACAACCACCTAATGGATTCACTTTTTCTTGCTTGTAAAGCGCCATTGTTTCTACACTAATTTTTTGCCTATTATCGCCATAACGCTCTTTTAAAGCTTGTATGCGAGGCTGTAACAACTTCATTTTCGCCATTGAACGATACTGAGCACGAGTTAATGGGAATAAAATACCTCGAACAATAAATGTGATAACAATAATTGAGAAGCCCCAGTTACCAACAAAACTCTGAATAGACTCCAACAAATCAAACAACGATTGTGATAAAAACCATAACCATCCATAGTCAACAACTAAATCAAGATGATCGGCTGTTTCTTTCAATTGGCTTTGAATTTCTGGTCCTAACCATAATTTTGCACCAATAATTTGTGAACTCCCCGCAGGAATAACTGCTGATTCACTTTTGAAACCAATTGTTGCTTGAGAATTATTAGCCGTTGCACGAGAATAAAATAGATTATTTTTATCCTGTGCGGGTACCCATGCGGAAACAAAATAGTGTTGCAACATCGCAATCCAACCCGTTTGAGTCTCAACCGATAAAGCTTTATCTTTGATAGCATCAAAACTGTATTTACTATAATTAGAACTAGAACTAGAGTAAGCTGTACCACGGAATGCGCTTTGTCCTAATCCACTACCACCTTCGGTTGGAATATCATCAGGTAATTTAATTGTTTGTTTTAATTGACCATACATGGCAACATCAACAGGTGCACTGCTTTGGTTATTAATATCATACTGAACATCAATAGAATAACTACCACGGTGTAATATATAGTATTTAGTATAACTTACACCATTAACTTGATAAGTAAGAGGAACACGCAATTCATCTTGCCCATCAGCTAAAACATATTCTGACTTTTCAGTTTGATAGACTGGACGTTTTGATCCTTGATTTGCATTATCAGGACCATCCTTACCAGTTAATCCGCTTTCAGCAACATAAACAAAATCTGGACGAGATGTTAATAATTGGAAAGGCGTACCAGAATGAAGCGTTTGCTCATATTTCAATAATTGTGCAGCCTGAACATCCCCACCATAAGTATTAATAGTGAGTGACAGCACATCTGATTTTACAGTAATTGTTTTACCTACTGCGCCAGCTATTGAGCCATCATCACTTTGTTGTGTTAATTGGTTTTCGATCGGGGGTTTAGGTGTGTGATCTTCTTCCCACGCTTTCCAAATAAAAAAAGATACAAAAAGTAAAGCAATGACTAAAATATTACGTTGAGATCCCATTAGTGTTTTTCTCTATTGGTTTTAATTTTTGGAGGAACAAAATCTTCTCCTCCTTCATGTAAAGGATGACATTTTAATACACGTTTAACGGTTAGCCAACCACCTTTTATTAATCCAAAGCGTCTCAGTGCAATTATTGCATACTGTGAACATGTCGGTGTAAAGCGACATTTAGGACCTAATAAAGGACTAATAAAACGTTGATAAACACGAACAAAAAACACAAAAACATTAACTATCATATAGTTAAATGCATAAATATGCTGTTTAATAATCAATTTAAATTTATTCAAGCCTCGTATTTGGCTATGATTCGTTGGCATAATTTATTCAGTGTTTCAACGAGTTGCTGATTATCTAAGTCGATAACTGGCTGTTTGGCCATCACAATAAAATCAATATTAGGAAATTGATGTTGATGAAGCCGAAAATACTCTTTAGCCAGTCGCCTTATACGATTACGCTCATGAGCTCGTTTCACTTGTTTTTTAGCTATAGCAAACCCTAACCGCATATGATTGTAGTTATTTTTTCGTGCAACTAAAGTTAAAAACGGAGAACCAGCCCGAATGGACTCTTGGAAGACATGATTGAAATCAAAGGGAGTTAACAACCGCAACTCCCGAGGAAAAGTGAACTTAATCACCCAACTTTAAATCAGCTAGCAACAGTTAAACGAACACGGCCTTTAGCACGACGGCGAGCAAGAACTTGACGACCGTTTTTAGTTGCCATACGAGCACGGAAACCGTGAGTTCTATTGCGTTTTAATACTGATGGTTGAAATGTGCGTTTCATGACGATTTATATCCAAATCTAATTATCAACAGGTTGCAGAGTAAAAACTCCACAGCATTAATTAAAGAGGTCGGAATTATAGTGCCTATTTTATTTTTCGTCAATGAGATTTTTACAGATAAATCCCATTAACCCTTAATTACCATACGATAAAATAAAATAGAATAAATAGATTATAAAATAATAAGTTATAACTAAAAAAAACAATTAACTAATTCCAAAAAGTAAGTACTTGTTTACTTTTCTCACCACCGATTTCGCGCGCTAATTTAGGCACTAAATAACCAGATACTTGCTCGGCAAGCTGTTTCATTATTAATTTAGCTGAGTTATCATCAACTAGAAAATGAGCAGCTCCTTGTACTTTATCCAATAAATGAATGTAATAAGGCAAAATGCCAATATCAAAAAGTTTATTACTTAACTGAGCCAAAACATTGGCATTATCATTAATATTTTTCAGTAATACACTTTGATTTAGCACAATCACATCACTCTTTTTTAAAAGCCCAACTGCGCCAGCAACTGCATTATCAATTTCATTTGAATGATTAATGTGAGTAATTACTACAATTTGCAACCTACTTTCAACAAATAACCGACAAAGTTCAGCCGTTACTCGTGAAGGAATAACAACAGCCAAACGCGTATGAATCCGTAAACGCTTAACATGAGGGATTTTTTCAAGTGCATTAATCAAAAAAGCCATTTCATGATCTTTTGCCATTAACGGATCACCTCCTGATAAAATAATTTCATCAAGTTCAGGATGATTTGCAATATATTCAAGCGCAATGGCAAGATTCTTCTTAGATCCTTGATTATCATGATAAGGGAAATGCCGTCTAAAACAGTAACGGCAGTTAATTGCACAAGCGGTCTTAGTGATCAATAATGCCCGATTGTGATACTTATGCAATAATCCAGGAATGGCATTATCTTGCTCTTGTAATGGGTCATGACTATACCCTTCAACTTTTAATAACTCCCTATCATCACAAAGCACCTGTAACAAAAGTGGGTCATTACTATTACCCTTTTCCATTCGATTAATAAAAGCCCTAGGAACTCGAAGCGGAAACGCCTTTTTTGCTTGTTGCATGCGGATTGAAATGGTATTGGGATCTAGTCCTAAATAGGAGTATAAAACGTTGATATCTGTCACAACATTGGCCAGATCAAAAATCCACTCATCTTTATTATTTGGTAGTTCAACTTTTTGCTGTATAATACGACTCATTTTTTGTAATTCAGAATTTTAGTTGGAGCTTTTATGGCATCTTATAGTACTAATGAGTTTAAAGCTGGTCTTAAAATAATGCAAGACGGCGAACCGTGTGTCATTGTTGAAAATGAGTTTTATAAACCAGGTAAAGGTCAATCTATTAATCGTGTAAAAATTAAAAAATTACTTTCAGGCAAAACTGTCGACAAAACATTCAAATCAGGCGAATCAGTTGAAGCCGCTGACGTTGTTGATATGAATTTAACTTATCTTTATACCGATGGTGAATTTTGGCATTTTATGAATAACGATACATTTGAGCAACTTTCGGCTGACGCCAAAGCGGTTGGCGACAATGCAAAATGGTTAGTTGATCAAGCGGAATGTATTTTAACTTTATGGAACGGCCAACCGATTGCAGTAACACCACCAAATTTTGTTGAACTTGAAGTAATCGAAACTGATCCAGGTTTAAAAGGCGACACAGCAGGAACAGGTGGTAAACCAGCAACATTATCAACAGGTGCAGTTGTTCGCGTGCCTTTATTTGTACAAATTGGCGAGATCCTTAAAGTAGATACCCGTTCAGGTGAATACGTATCACGCGTAAAATAAATTAACATTTATCGCAGAACAAGAGAGGTTGCACTAACCTCTCTTGCTCATCTAAACAGCATAAATTTAATCTTACTGTTTTACGCCAATCCAATGATTAAAACCTTTTAAAATCTATCCAAATTTAATTATCAACACAATTTTTACATACCCAATAAAAAGTATAGTTTTAAGACAGCAACTAAATAAAATATCATTACTTTTCAAATATGTTAAAATTCAAATAAAATAAGATAAGGAAATAGAATGATAACAATTAATATGTTAACTCAGAATAAAAAGCTATCTGATTTTGAGGATGTAATAGAAATCTTTGATAAAATTTATGAATATATACCTTGCGAATCTGATCTAAGCACAAAGCTGGATCGCGATGCCTTTTATGCTTTTGTTGTCATTCATACCATCAGCCACTGGCAAAGTGATGGTTGGTGTAATCTTTTATGGAATTATGCTACAGCAAAATATATCGTACCCGCAATGAAAGCGGTAAATTTACCACAAATTGCAGATGCTTTTGAACAAGTAGAACAAACTTATCCCTTTTCCTATTCAGAATGTGAAAATGAAAAAGAATTATGTAGTTTAGCCAATTTTATTGAAAACCCACGGCAAAAGCGCAAATATATTTCTTCAGAAAGATTATTAGCCATTTCGGAAGAACAACGTCAAACCTACTCAAAAAATTTTATCACTAAATTAAAAATATTAGATGATCTGGTTACACCTTTATGGGATTATCAAGCACCAGAACAGGAAGTCTGGCGACCTGTCATTCATTTTATAAATCAACATATACAAAAGTAATCTATAACGATCTAATCCCAAAAAAGTAAGGGGGGGCACAACCGACCATCTTAATTAATCTTTAATGGACAATATTTTGTGGTAAATTTGAACACATTCCCGAATATCCAAACTAAAATTATTTTACCTTTTCAGCGCTACACACTAATTTAGCAAGTGTTCCTTGTTGCTGATCTTGGGTATAAATTGCCCAACAAGTTTTCAGCGAGGCATCAATAGGCTTTATCAGTTGTACTTTGTTATTATAGCTATAATTGCAGCTAGCCCAAAAGCTCAATTTATTGGTATCATTACTACCATCTAACAACCAAACTGCCTTATATTTTTTCCCATTTATTGTCGCTGGCTTAGGTTTTATTTGTTTTGCGGAATCGGCTGATTTTCCTGAATATACTTCTACTTGATTTAGTCGACGTAAAGAAGTACTGTGAGCAATATCTTCTGGCAAAATTAAACTATCAATTTTTTTCATATCATAGCCTTCTTCAGACACTTCCCAACCATCAGGTACAACTTCTAAATCAGGTTTAGAATATTTTATTGTTACCGATTCGGGACAAATTATCTCTTCATTTGCGTTAACTGAATCACAAAAACTTGCCCCTATTATGGCTATTGTTGCTAAATTTAAAATTTTATTTTTCACGTTTTCTATTCCTAATTAATCGTATAAAAATAAGATGATTTTGACTAATTAACATCATCTTATTAAAAAAAATGCATTGACTATTAGCTATCCAAGCCAAGGTTATTTTTACTGTCTAATTTACTCACTGTGAAAACTTAAACTAACTTTATCATCACGTTTAATAAAAAGATTGTGGACCTTCATGTATTTTTTTATCGCAATTTAGTTTTACTTTCATTTTACCTTTTGCATCTTTTGAAGTTATTACCCAACAAGTTTTCATGGTCGAATCGATACGTTTTATCAGGCGAACTCGATTAAATGAATAAGAACAATTAAACCAGTAGCCAGTATCATTGGATGTATTATAACTAGTATCAACATGCCATGAATGTTTATATTTTTTACCGTTAATAGTAATTGTAAAAGGTATCATCTGTCCTAAATTCACTGGTTTACCAGAATATACTTCACCATCATCAACCTGCAAAAACTGATTTTTCTGTTCGAATATTTGCCACCCTTCAGGCAATATTTCTAGTTCCGTCGGAATGGATTTTACTTGAACTGAATCGGGGCAAGTTATCTCATAAATTGCGTTAACCGAAAAGGACATGCCAAACCCAGCTAATAATATTACTGTAATAGTAAAAATTTTATCTTTCATGTTAACTATTCCTTTTTAATCATAAAACATAATTTTTATTGGAAGATAATATAACTTTTTTAATAAGTTAATTCATTAATTAACTACATTATCTAATCGATTATTGATTAAGTATTATTACAAACCTAAGTTGTATTTTTAGTTTATTCTAGGGATTTTTAGTATTGTTATATTAGCAAACAAGATAATATCCTATCGTTAGAAAACTTTTCTTTGCTAGCTTAATTTAAATATAATCGCCTTCATCAATTAAGAAAGACAACGATAGTTAAGTGAACTAATTTAAGCTAACTAATAGTATTTATAGAATATGAGTTGTGACTATCAAGGCAGAAAATTACTTAAAAAATAAGCGATATATCTTACTTGTTGATAGATAATAAATGCACAAATTCAAGGCTCTATTCACACTAAACAGAGCCTAGAAACACTAATCAACAATCACTCGCCCATTTAAAGGTTGAGTTGGGCGATTATTGTTGTGATGCATGATTGAGTGGAATTTTTCGATTTGTTCAGCAGATGCACTGCTTTCTTGTTCTAACACAATCCATCGAACGCCTTCAGTACAAGGTGGAGTTGTTAGTGAACCGCTAAAGCGGTAAAAATCCAATCTATTTGGCAATAAAGCCTTAATATCGACTGATTGAGATAATGTGGCGGTACTGCCTTCGTCTTCTGGCATTTGTTGCCAAGCTTTCGCTAATTCAGGATTAGGTTTTCCTTTATTAAACATCAAGGCAACAACCGTTAAGTCGCCATTTTTGTTTTTATAAACAAAATGAGCTTCCATCGGGAAGTATTTGCCTTTAATTTTATTTTCGCTTGGCGTATGAAAATGGAATTGTTGTAACGTAAACAGCTCGTTGTCAATTTCAAGCGTATTGCCATCATTAACATTAACTTGAATTGTATGACCGTTATTAATGATTTCCTGCTTGCTTAGTTTAAACGTCAGTTTAAGTTTATCGTGGTGCGTTTTAAAAACATGTTCAATGTTAATTGGTGATTGATTTTTTCCTGTTTCGCAGGTTGAAAACTCTGGCGAAAGGTGTCCCCAATTTTCTGGATTATTTTCGCCTTCATAACCCCAATGAAGGGCAGGTTCTGTTGCAGCACAAGATAGACTGGTAACCATTAAAGCCACAATTATTGCATTAAATTTCATCTTGGTTTTACAGCTAGAAAGTGATTAATGGAACCAAATTATACGCCACAAAAAATTACCTTACTAGAATCGTATATCATCACTTTTTAATATTTTTATAAAAAAAATGTTTGACATTTAAACAAAAAAGTAAGCTACAAAATAACCTGTTTTATTTGTTGCTAATTTTACTCAATATTTATTATGATAATATTTAATTATATTAAGTTATCATTGCTTTGGCATCATCAGTCAGAAGCTTTTTTGACTTTTAGTCATTAAAATACTAGCCTCGCAGGCTTTGCCAGCTCGGCGCCCCAACTTACGCGGGGGCTTTATTCTTTGTTATATTATCCTCTCAAGCACCATAACCACCCCCGCGACCTAAGGATTAAGAACTAAACGCTAAAAGCTAAGGTACGGTGCAAACGCCACGGCGGAAGAAGTTGCCATCATCACGGGTGAGGACGGCGCCGGTGGATACGGCGACACGGAGCTGGTTGCTACCTGAAGCGTCGCTCGTCCAGTATACGTGGTCGATGAAGCCCGTATAAGTGAGGTATAAACCCAGGTTGCCCCACTCCGTGAAAAAGCCAGCGCCTATGTGACGCTGGTAATGATTACCTGATGAACTAGGTGTGGCGCCTACTGCGCCTTGACACCAACTTCCTGAACCCCGACCAGAACAAACTGCATTGGTTAAATCTCTTACCCGTGGCATTCGATAACCCAAACTATTACACCATGTGGTTTGATTAGAAAGGCTAAACCCGGGGGGACCTCCCCGACTGACGAACCACTGCCTTAATACAAATCCATATTTTACTACCTCATCACCAGTATTAATATCTCTACCCACTAACTCAAACGTCTGTGGTAACTGTGGCTTAGCTATTCGATTAGGATTAGGGTTGTTCCATTGATTTCTTGCCTCTGGACCTGTTAGCATAACACGAGCTAGGACTTTTCCATTATTCCAAGGAGCCCAGTGATTATTCCAAGGAGCCCAGTGATCAAGATATTCAACATTTGCCACTGTTGCAGTAATTCCCCCCAAAGTAACGGGTTCCCATGTTAATTCATTTATATCTACTCCACTTATGAGTAAATAAAAATATAAATTATGCGCACCCGTGGTCGGGAAATTTAGGTTGTATGATTCAGGATTGGTTGATTGAACTAAGAAGCCTCTATTTCGATTCCATATGTCAGCTGGACCTACGTATTCACCATGACCCGTCATTAGATTTGGCATTACATAATTGATAACTGCCGACGGTATTATTATTGCATCACTACGATTACCCGCTCGAGCCTTTTTACCATTCGCCTGAACATTCCATGACGATGACAATAATAACAGTGCTAATACTAGCAAAGCTGTTTTAGGTGATTTGAACGATAATTTCGATAATTCGTTGAGAAATAATTTGGAAGGTATAAATGAGCTTAGTGTAAAAACACGTCGAATAAGATTATTTAATAAATTTAAGACATAGGTTTGCCAGTGTCTGGTGTCTAAAATGATAATGCATTATGGTTCACCTGTCAAGTAATTATTTGTTTTATTTAAATTTTTATAATTATTTGCTTATTTAATAAGCTTGTTTTCCTATAGCGATAAAAGTATAACCATTTTAAAAATGGTTGGCTAGTTTTTTGGCGGACTTTTTTGTAAAGAAATGTAAAGATGAAAATAATTCAACTTTAGGGATAGGGAATTTTTTGCACATTATCGACTGTCGATAACTAAAACTGTTTAGTATTTCAATCAGGGAGGTGTCGCTAGGCATTATGAAATTTTGCATAAAAATAACCTAATTTGGACAATATCACTGATATTATTAACTTGCGTAAAAGGCCAAAATGTTCTAAACCCTACTAAGCTTAAGAAGCATAAAAAATAAAAATGTTCAGGCTGTTATACGTTTAACTATAGGAATTAAAGCTTGATTATATTGAATATCTTTTTCAAAATATAATTTACACATAATACAAAGGAGGTATAGGTGTTATTTTCAATTACAAGATTTATTGCTGGCGGATGTTTGCCACTTTTGGGGGCCTTTTCTTTTTGCAGTTTTTTATTCAAAAATTATTATATTGGACTCATATTTATCATTATTGGCGTTTTAGCTTACTATCTGGTATTTATTAAATACACAAATATTATTATTAATAAACATATTACAATTTTTAAAAATGAGTTTAAGGATGAGTTTGTGCGTTCAAATTTTTATTGCGATAAAACCTACGAGAATTTTATGTATTTTGATCGAATGAACAAACAAATCTGTTTTACAGATAAAGATACAAATAAAATTGTAACAAGGCTTAATTATGATGATTTATTCTCAGCTAAATTTAATTCTCATCCTCATTTTACTATTAAATTTAATTTTCATTCTTATTTTATTATAGAATTTGATTTTCATCCTTATGTTATTATGAAATTTAAATTAATAAACCAAGAGATAGAAATTAAATTTAATTATTTTTCAAAAGATTATATTTCATTAAGAACAAGATTTTCTCGATTAACAACTATTTATGAATAATTAAGTTATTTAGACAGTAATAACGTTGCTTTTAGTGTACAAAGTATCTGTTTAGCCTCAAAGATTCGAGGCTATCACACGAGTAATTTAAAAATATCTTAGAATTTGTTAATTAACGGTGTAGACGATAAGGTTCATCCACCACAATAAAATCTTTTTCTTGCATTGCCTCACTTATCCATTCTTTAACACTATGAGTTTGACAAATAGTGTTAATGTAGTTGGTTAACGTTGCCGATGTTTTGATACCAAAATTTTTTAGTCTTAAACACATTGGTGCATAGAAAGCATCAGCAATAGTAAATTCACCAAATAAGTAGTTAGATTGAGGTAAATTAAAATTTAAGAAAGAAGATAATAATTCATCAACAAGAGAAATTTCATTTTTGACATCAGCATGATCACGTAAAATAATTTGCCCAATTTCGAAAAACTCAGCTTCAATATTCATTGGTAAATGTTTTCTAATAGCAGAAAATCCTGAATGCATTTTAGCCACTAAACTGCGAGCATTAGCCCTTTTTTTAGTATCTATCGGCCATAAAGCTAAGTTGGGATGTTTTTCAGCCAAGTATTCACAAATAGCCAAAGAATCAGATATCACCACATCATTATCAACTAAAATTGGTACTGTACCATATTTCGATATTGAGGATATTGTTGCTTTAAAAGCAGATTTATCGTCAAGGTTATCAAATCTAACAAACTTTTCATCAAAAGGAATACCAAAGTGTTTCATTACAACCCAAGGGCGCATAGACCACGTTGAATAGTTTTTATTACCTATATAAAGTTTGTAATTCACTTTCAATCTCCATCTAATTCAATAATATAAAGTTTGTTAATATTTATCTACTTGCTTAGTTTTATTGGTAAAGAATTTTAAGAATGATTATTTTTATTACAAATAAACCACATGAGTGCCTTTTTCGGGTTGAAAAGTAGCTTTGCCAAATTCATCTAAGAAATAAGCAATATGATCGGCTTTATCCCCTACTAATCGTCCTTTTACTTTGTTCCATGTCATGAGGACTATCATGGCATCAGGTTCACAGCAAATTAACATGGGTTGTTGAAATTCTTCGTTCCAATAAAACTCACCTCCGTATATTTTATGTGCGGTGAGCAATAAATAACATCCGTATTCTTGCGATATCATGTTGAGTTGTTCTTCTGGAATGCTAAAGTTTTTTTCAGCCAGCTCACTGATGATCATTTCAACAACCGTAATACTTTTTTCAGAGTAATCGAGCTGATTAATGCTCCATTTTGGACTATTTAATATCGCATTTTGTGCCCATGCTTCGATCTCTTGATATAATTCATTTTTTTGTTCAGTCATTTTTATTCACTTCGCTATTGAGTTTAATCTGTTCTAATTGCTTAACACTTTGCCACGCGTCTTCCATTTGTTCAAGCGTTGCATCAATTAAAGATAAGTTTTTTTGTTTGAGTATCGATTCTACTTGTTGAAATCGTCGGGTAAATTTTTTATTGGCTTGCTGTAAACAGAGTTCTGATTTAACCTTTAAATGTCTAGCTAAATTGACAGTCGCAAACAATAAATCACCAAGTTCTTCCTCAATTTTTTGTGGATCTTGTTTAGTGCGTTCTAATTCTTGCTCGACTTCACCAATTTCTTCTTTTACTTTATCAAGCACAGGTTTTATATCATGCCAATCAAAACCAACCGAGGCACAACGCTTTTGAATTTTTTCTGCTTGCATTAACGCTGGTATTGCTTGGGGTATATCGTCAAGCAATGAGTATTGCGCTTTTTGGTCTCGTTCTTTTTGTTTAAGTTGTTCCCAGTTAGTTTTTTCATTCTTTTTTTCAGTAAAAATATGAGGATGACGATAAACTAATTTATCTACAACCGATAAACAAATCTCATCAAAATTAAAGCTTCCTTGTTCTTGGGCTAAATCAGCATAAAAGACAATGTGAAATAGTAGATCACCAAGTTCTTTTTTTAGCTCATCCATGTCTTGTTTATCAATTGCATCTAAAACTTCATAGGTTTCTTCTAAAGTATACGATTTTAGTGATGCAAAAGTTTGTTGCCGATCCCATTGACAACCATTAACAGGATCACGAAGTTGTTTGGTTATGGCTTGTAAGCGTTGTAATGCGTTCAAAATATCTCTCATAAATCAATCATTGATTGAACTATTGTAAATGGTTTCATAGCAAAACGGTTACTCTTTTAAACATTGGCGCTTATATATTTTGCTATTATTGATAATTATTTCACCAAAAATAATAATATAAATTTTAAAAATAGCCTTAAAGACGGAACTTCTAGCCGATAAATGTGAATTAAGTATATAATACCTGCTTATTAATTTAACGTTATTAAACAATATGAATAATTTACGCGAGCTTACTTTAAGAGGTACCATTCTCGGCGCTCTTATTACTGTTATTTTTACTGCATCGAATGTTTATCTTGGCTTAAAAGTTGGATTAACTTTTTCGTCAGCAATCCCTGCTGCAGTAATTTCAATGGCTGTATTGAAACTGTTTTCAGGTTCAACTATTTTAGAGAATAATATGGTGCAAACTCAGGCATCAGCAGCTGGCACTTTATCTTCAATTATTTTTGTGCTACCAGGGTTGTTAATGATTGGTTATTGGCAACACTTTCCTTTTTGGCTAACCTTTGCAATATGTGCCGCAGGCGGAATGCTTGGGGTTTTATTTTCAATTCCTTTACGTCATGTAATGGTCGTTAAAAGTAATTTACCTTATCCTGAAGGTGTGGCTGCCGCTGAAATTTTAAAAGCTGGCTCTAAAACCGATAATAATGAAGCTAATGATGGGCTAAAAGATATTTTATTTGGTGGCGTGATTGCATCCATTGTTAGCCTTTTTACTAATGGTTTTCGTGCGTTATCAGAAAGCACTGCTTATTGGTTTACTGCTGGTAAGTCTATTTTTCAACTGCCTATGGGGTTCTCATTAGCTTTACTTAGTGCTGGTTATTTAATCGGAATTATGTCTGGAATTGCTATTTTAATTGGTACTATTATTGGTTGGGTATTTGGCGTTCCAATTTTAAGTGCAATTACCGATTATGATACTAGTCAACCGTTATCTGAAGTTGCTATGGGATTTTGGGCAAAAGATATTCGTTTTATTGGTGCAGGGGTAATCGCAATTGCAGCCGTTTGGACATTACTCACGTTAATCAAACCGATGGCCGAAGGGTTAAAAATCTCGTTTAAAAGTATGCGTTCAGATGCGTCTGACAGTGATATTGCATCAACCGAGCGGGATTTATCACCTAAAACTATTTTAGTCATTATGGGCAGTATGTTAGCTATTTTGTTAGTGACTTTTTATAGCTTCATTGACAATAGTGGGTTATCAGCAGGCGTTGCTTGGACATTAGTTTTTTGCGCTGTATTATTTGCTTTTATTATGGGTTTTTTAGTGGCTGCCGCTTGTGGTTATATGGCTGGACTTGTTGGCTCATCAGCAAGCCCAATATCAGGAATAGCAATTGTTGCTGTGGTAGTCATTTCATTGATCTTATTAGGTTTAGGCGAAGCTAATGGTATGCTATCTTCTATTGAAGGTTCTAATTTTGCAACCGCACTTGCGCTCTTTACAACCAGTGCTGTATTGGCGATCGCTTGTATTTCAAATGATAATTTACAAGACCTAAAAACAGGTCATTTGGTTAATGCTACCCCTTGGAAACAACAAGTCGCATTATTACTTGGCTGTGTTGTTGGTGCAATTGTTATTGCGCCTATTTTAGAGATTTTATATAACGCTTATGGCTTTACTGGCGCTTTACCTCGCCAAGATATGGATGTAAGCCAAGTTTTAGCTGCACCACAAGCAACATTGATGACAACAATTGCTAAGGGCATTTTTGCTCATCAACTTGACTGGACAATGATTTTAATAGGACTTGCTTTAGGTGCTGCTATTATTATTGTTGATTTAATTCTTGCCCAAAATAAATCTAATTTTCGCATACCTGCTCTTGCTGTTGGGTTAGGCATTTATTTACCGCCAAGCATTACAACACCAATTATTATTGGTACTTTTTTATCATGGATAATTAAACGTAATGCGTACAAAAAAGCCCAAGCGCAAAATTTAGATCCAGAAGAACAATACAAAAAAGTTGATCGTAAAGCGGCGCTAATTGCATCGGGCCTGATTGTTGGCGAGAGCTTAGTTGGCGTGTTATTGGCTATTGTAATTGTGATTAGTATCACCAATGGCGGAAATGATGCTCCACTCGCAATACCGTTCGATTTAGGTATGTTACCGCAACTTTTAGGGCTTTTTGTTTTTGTTGGTATATGTACGTTCTTTATCCGTCGTGCTTTATCAGCAATTAAAAAATAGGCCTACGAATAATTAAATTTAAGCCCTTTTCGTTTCAACAAAGGGCTTTTTTGTTTGAATTGATTGTTTTATAACGTTCCTGATTTTAGATGATTAAAACAATTTTTATTAACCTACTTTATTTTGAATAATAGACATAAATATCATGATAGTTTTTGATTCGATCCAAGTGCGCCGTGGCGTTAACCTGCTATTAGATAATGCATCAGCAACCATTAATCCTCAACAAAAAGTGGGGTTAGTGGGTAAAAATGGCTGCGGAAAATCCACCCTTTTTTCGCTAATTAAAGGTGAAATCCAAGCTGATGCAGGCACATTGAGTGTTCCATCTCACTGGCAACTGGCTTGGGTCAATCAAGAAACACCAGCCTTGGATATTCCTGCGATTGAATATGCGATTGATGGCGATCGTGAATATCGTCAATTAGAAAAGCAGTTAAATATTGCCAATGAGCAAAATAATGGTCAACAAATTGCGGTCATTCATGAAAAGCTTGATACCATAGATGCATGGACAATTCGTGCACGAGCTGCAACATTATTACATGGTCTTGGTTTTTCTAATGAGCAATTAATGTTACCGGTTAAGTCCTATTCCGGTGGTTGGCGAATGCGATTGAATTTGGCACAAGCGTTAATGTGTCGTTCTGATTTATTATTGCTTGATGAACCAACCAATCACCTTGATTTAGATGCTGTCATTTGGCTTGAAAAATGGCTAAGCAACTATCAAGGGACTTTAATTTTAATTTCTCACGATCGTGATTTTTTAGATCCTTTAGTCAATAAAATTATTCATATTGAACAAAAAAGTTTATTTGAATACACCGGTAACTACTCTTCATTTGAGATTCAGCGATCTACAAAGTTAGCACAACAACAATCACTCTATGAAAGCCAACAACTTAAAGTTGCACACTTACAAAATTATATTGATCGATTTAGAGCCAAAGCAACAAAAGCTAAACAGGCGCAAAGCCGTATAAAAATGTTAGAAAGAATGGAACTGATTGCACCAGCGCATGTCGATAATCCATTTCATTTTAATTTTAAACCATCAGAATTCTTACCAAGCCCTTTGTTAAGGATGGACAAAGTCGTAGCGGGTTATGATGATAAAATTATACTAGAAAAAATTAAGCTTAATTTAGTCCCTGGTTCACGCATTGGCTTATTAGGACGCAATGGTGCAGGTAAATCAACACTGATTAAATTGCTAGCTGGTGAACTTGCACCTAAAGAAGGCCATATTAATCTCGCTAAAGGTGTTCAATTAGGCTATTTTGCTCAACATCAATTAGAATATCTACGCCCCGATGAGTCACCACTTTGGCATTTAACGCAACTTGCTGAACCGAAAAATACAGAGCAAGAACTACGTAATTATTTAGGTGGATTTGATTTTCAAGGCGACAAAGTCACCGAGCCAGTTAAAACTTTCTCGGGTGGTGAAAAGGCGCGACTTGTTTTAGCTTTAATTGTATGGCAAAAACCGAATCTTCTTTTATTAGACGAACCAACTAACCACCTAGATTTAGATATGCGACAAGCATTGACTGAAGCGCTAATTGATTTTGATGGTGCATTAGTTGTGGTGTCACATGATCGCCATTTACTACGTTCGACCACCGATGAATTCTATTTAGTCCATGATCATAAAGTTGAACCATTTGACGGCGATCTTGATGATTATCAAAAATGGTTAGCCGAAGCACAAAAAGATGATAACCAATCAAATGACGAAATAAATTCACCCAAAAAAGAAAATACAAGTAATATATCAGCTCAAGATCGTAAAGAGCAAAAACGTAAACAAGCTGAATTACGTGCACAAATGCAGCCAATAAAAAAACAGTTACAAAAAGAAGAACAGATGCTTGATAAATTAACCCATCAATTAAAGCAAATTGAAGAACAACTGTCTGATCCTGCAATCTATGATGCGAGCAAAAAAAACGAACTTACAACTTTGTTACTAGAGCAAAGCCAACTTAAAAATCAATTAGAAGAAACAGAACTACAATGGTTAGAATTACAACAACAATTGGAATCGTTTAACTTAGATTAAATTGATCATTTCGGTTAATAGGCTTGAGGTAATGGCTATCCATTGTCTATAAGCCAGCTATTTAAATTCATAGGTTATCCTCGCCAATGTTATCGACGATATCATAGATATACATTTTTGCCTGTTCAAAATCATATCCCTCAATACCAAAAACGGATGTGCAAGATATCATACCTTCAAGTATTAACATAATTAGGCAAGATGCTTGTTCACATGACTTTGTGCCTCCTAGACATTCAAAAATCCTATCTTGAATCCACTTTTTATGTTCACTAACAATAGCGCATATTTCTTCGCTTTTATTGTTATATTCAGACTTGGCTCGTACAAACATACAACCACGGTAATTATCATTCTTAAACCATTTTATATGCCATGAAATAATTGCATTGATTTTGTCTTTTTTTTCAGAAAAAACAGCGATAACATCTGTAAGTGATTTTTTAAAACAATCATTCCGCCTAAGTAACACTTTACTTACAAGCCCATTTTTGTCACCAAAATATTTATATAATGTTCTTTTTGATACACCTGCATTTTCTGCAATAAGCTCTAAACTAACAGGATGATAACCATATTCATTAAACAGCGATTCAGCCGCAGCAAGTATCATATCAACAATTTCAGGCTTCAATTTCATTTTTTATTATTTGTAATTGCTAGAATATTTTTGATTCTATCACAACAACTCTAATATAGTTAATTATAAATAATGTTTGACCTTTATAGTTAATAAATACACATTAAGTAAACGATGCAGTTTACTTAATAGACTTACTAGTTTTATTAAAATCCCACATTAACCAAACAGGAGAGATTTATGCTAGAAAAATTAAAAGGAGGAGAGGTGATGTCACCTAAACCTAACGCAGTAGCTATATTGAGAGGATTTATTGGGGGTGCTTTAGGGATTTTAACTTTGCTCGTAATCACTCAGTGGGGAGATACATTAGCAATTATGGCTCCATTTGGTGCAACATGCGTCTTGTTATTTGCTGCACCTAAATCTCCATTAGCACAACCAAGAAGTGTTATAGGAGGGCATTTTATTTCGTCTTTTATAGGTGTGTTGTTCATTAATTTATTTAGTAATGGAATTATACCGATAGCATTAGCAGTTGGGACATCTATCGCATTGATGCAGTTACTACGTGTAGTTCACGCTCCAGCTGGTGCAAACCCTATTTTAATCATGATGTCTGGAATTACTGACTATTCATTCTTGATAACACCAGTACTTATAGGTTCAGTTTTATTAGTCATGGTTGCTTTAATAGTTAATAATATAGGAATCGAAGCACGTTGGCCTAACTATTGGTTGGGATATCACTTTGATATGGGTAAAAGAATAAAAAAATATAAAAAAGAATAGATTGCCTGTATTATATTAATAATAAATTATGATCCTATAGTGGTTTTATCTACCTTGGCAACTCACTTTGATTAAATATATTAGAAACAGAACTATTATTCTCAAATTCTGGAAAGGCATTATATTTCTTTCATAAAAACAAAAACCACAAGATAGACTCTTGTGGTTTTCTAAAAGATACAGCTAATTCAGTGAAAAACTATATCAAAAGATTAGCTCTTTTCAACTTGACTAAAATCTAGCTCTACAGGCGTTGAACGTCCAAAAATAGAAACCGATACTTTTAAGCGACTTTTTTCGTAATCAACTTCTTCTACTACACCATTAAAGTCAGCAAATGGACCTTCGTTAACACGAACAAGCTCGCCTGGTTCAAATAGTGTTTTAGGGCGTGGTTTATCACCTATTTGTTGTAAACGATTCATGATAGCATCAACTTCACGTTGGCTGATAGGCGCTGGTCGATCCGAAGTACCACCAATGAATCCCATTGTTCTTGGTACACTTTTTACTAAATGCCAAGTTGCATCATTCATCATCATTTCAACTAGCACATAACCAGGAAAGAATTTACGTTCACTTTTACGGCGTTGACCACTTTTCATTTCAACAACTTCTTCAGTGGGTACTAAAACTTCACCAAATGCATCTTCCATATTATGTAATTTGATGTATTCACGTAATGATTGTGCAACCCTCGCTTCATACCCAGAATAAGCTTGAATAACATACCATCGCTTTTGTTGTGTTTCGCTCATATTAACGCCCTATTGATGTTAAATAAAAGATGACTAAACGGAATACTGTATCCATCCCCCAAAGCGCTAAACCAACAAAAAGTGTAATAGCTGCAACAAGTAAAGTTGTTTGTGCTGTTTCTTTACGTGTTGGCCATACAACTTTTCTTAATTCTTTTCTAGATTCTTGTAAAAATAACAAAAATGACTTACCCATGTTTGTTGTAATCGCAATTAACAGCGTTAATAACGAAATTACAACAACTGCAATAATCCGAACGATTGTATTAGGTTGATATATATCATTTGGTTCAGCAAAATAAAAATTTCCCCAAACAACAAATGCAATCAATACTAAAACTAAACACCACTTAAATTTGTCTAGAATAGTATTTGAATCTTGACTCTCGTTACTTACTAGCATATAAAACCCATAATTATGTTATTTATAGTAATATCTATTTTCCAAAATGCTCTTTTATCAAAAACATTTTGCTAAACAGACTAGATAAGAAAGGGCATCTATTGATACCCTTTCTATTGGTAGCTAATACTAGATTATTTAATAACCCTAGCAACAACACCCGCACCAACAGTACGACCACCTTCACGAATCGCAAAACGTAAGCCGTCTGCCATTGCGATTGGGTGAATTAATGATACTGTCATTTTGATGTTATCTCCAGGCATTACCATTTCTACACCTTCTGGTAATTCGATAGTACCAGTTACGTCAGTTGTACGGAAGTAGAACTGTGGACGGTAACCTTTGAAGAATGGAGTGTGACGACCACCTTCATCTTTGCTTAAAATATACACTTCTGATTCAAAATCAGTATGTGGAGTGATTGAACCTGGTTTTGCAAGTACTTGACCACGTTCGATTTCTTCACGTTTTGTACCACGTAGTAATACACCAACGTTTTCACCTGCACGACCTTCGTCAAGTAATTTACGGAACATTTCAACACCAGTACAAGTTGTTTTAGTGGTTGGCTTGATACCAACAATTTCAACTTCTTCTCCAACTTTGATTACACCGCGTTCAACACGACCAGTTACTACTGTACCACGTCCTGAAATTGAGAATACGTCTTCAATTGGTAATAGGAATGGTTTGTCGATATCACGCTCTGGCTCTGGAATATAGCTATCTAATGCTTCTGCTAATTCAACAATTTTGTCTTCCCATGCTGCATCGCCTTCTAACGCTTTAAGCGCAGAACCACGAATGACTGGTGTATCATCACCTGGGAAATCATATTGAGATAGAAGTTCACGTACTTCCATTTCAACTAATTCTAATAATTCTTCATCATCAACCATATCACATTTATTTAAGAATACGATGATGTAAGGAACACCTACTTGACGACCTAAAAGAATGTGTTCACGAGTTTGTGGCATAGGACCATCTGTTGCTGCTACTACTAAGATAGCACCGTCCATTTGTGCCGCACCAGTGATCATGTTTTTAACATAGTCAGCATGGCCTGGGCAGTCTACGTGTGCATAGTGACGAGTTGGTGTATCGTATTCAACGTGTGAAGTGTTGATGGTGATACCACGTGCTTTTTCTTCTGGTGCGTTATCGATTTGATCGAATGCACGAGCTTGACCGCCGTATTTTTTAGCAAGTACAGAAGTAATTGCAGCAGTTAAAGTTGTTTTACCGTGGTCAACGTGGCCGATTGTACCAACGTTAACGTGGGGTTTTGTACGTTCAAATTTTTCTTTAGACATTTATCGTCCCTCAAATGTAATACAAATCGGTGGTGAATCACCACATTAACCAAGTATCATATTTAATATCAACATAATACTAACTTAAAATTAGCTCTGAATGATAACAGATAAAGTTACCGAGTGACAAGCTATAAAGCAGGCAAATTTGATATTTTTAGAAGTTTAGGAGATTAACAAGAATGGTGCTGATAGGCAGATTTGAACTGCCGACCTCACCCTTACCAAGGGTGCGCTCTACCAACTGAGCTATATCAGCAATTGGAGCGGGCAGCGGGAATCGAACCCGCATCATCAGCTTGGAAGGCTGAGGTAATAGCCATTATACGATGCCCGCATGTTCAAACTCGGCTACCTAAATGCTTCAATTAGCTATTGCTAATGTTAGATGATGGTGGTGGGGGAAGGATTCGAACCTTCGAAGTGTGACACGGCAGATTTACAGTCTGCTCCCTTTGGCCGCTCGGGAACCCCACCCCGAATCTTTATAAATTTGTCTACTTAGGAAAATGGTGCCGGCTGCCGGAATCGAACTGGCGACCTACTGATTACAAGTCAGTTGCTCTACCTACTGAGCTAAGCCGGCCTAAGTGCTGCGCATTATGAACTAGAACATTTAACCTTGCAAGCAAAAAAAACAAATTTTATTTTGTTTGCTTAAAAATAAATCAAAAACATAAAAAAACCCGAAATTTATGCTTATTTCGGGTTTTATTTAGTTCAAAATAAACTTATGTTATTTCTTTTTAACTACATTTTTTTAGTTGTCCCTACACCTTTAGCCGCTGTTTGTACCGCTACATCTTCGCTAATATCGCCTTTGTCTTGATATGCACGACCATAATAAGTATCAAGAAGGATCTGTTTTAGCTCAGCAATTAGAGGATAACGTGGATTTGCACCAGTACATTGGTCATCAAAGGCATCAACTGCAAGCTGATCGACTTGAGCCAAGAAAGTTTTTTCATCCACACCAAATTCTTTAATAGAAAATGGAATATCAAGATCTTTTCTAAGTTGATCTAACCAACCAATTAATTTCTCGACTTTCTTCTCATCATTATCTGTAGCTGTGGTTAGACCTAAATGATCAGCAATTTCGGCATAACGGCTAACTGCTTTAGGATAACCATATTGGCTAAACGTACCTTGTTTAGTTGGTTTGTCGGTTGCATTAAAACGGACAACATTACTAATTAACATCGCATTAGCAACACCATGAGGAATATGGAATGCTGCACCAATTTTATGAGCTATTGAGTGACAAACGCCAAGGAATGCTTGAGCAAAAGCAACACCTGCTAACGTTGCTGCACTATGCACTTTTTCTCGAGCAATAGGATTTTTTGCCCCTTCTCTATAACTTGCTGGTAAATAAGCTTTAAGTATGCTTAGCGCTTGTAACGCTTGCCCATCAGAAAACTCACTTGCCATAACTGATACGTAAGCTTCTAAAGCATGCGTTACAGCATCATAGCCTCCAGCAGCACAAAGTGAGCGAGGCATATTCATCACTAAGTTTGCATCAACTATTGCCATATTAGGCGTAATAGCATAATCCGCTAATGGATATTTTTGACCTGTTGCATCATCAGTAACCACGGCAAATGGAGTTACTTCAGAGCCTGTACCTGATGTGGTTGTTACACAAATTAATTTTGCTTTTTGCCCCATATTTGGGAAGTGGCAAGCACGTTTACGAATATCCATAAAACGTAATGCTAGCTCTTCGAATTTAGTTTCAGGGTGCTCATATAAAACCCACATGATTTTTGCAGCATCCATTGGTGAACCACCACCTAACGCAATAATTGTATCTGGTTGGAATGCTTGCATTGAATCAGTACCCTTACGCACGACACTTAATGTTGGATCTGCTTCAACATCAAAGAAAGTTTCACAAATAACACCTTGTGCTTCTAATTGATCAGTGATTTGTTTTGAGTAACCGTTATTAAATAGGAATTTATCTGTTACTAAAAATACACGTTTTGCACCTTGCTCAACCACTTCACTTAAAGCTACTGGTAGTGAGCCACGTTTAAAATAGATAGAACTTGGTAGTTTGTGCCATAACATATTTTCTGCTCTCTTAGCGATTGTTTTCTTATTGATTAAGTGCTTCGGTCCAACATTTTCAGATACCGAGTTCCCCCCCCAAGAGCCACATCCTAATGTTAAAGATGGCGCTAAATCAAAATTATATAAATCACCAATACCACCATGAGCCGCTGGTTGATTTATTAAAATACGGCAAGTTTTCATTTTACTACCAAAATAAGCAATACGTTCACGATTGCTATCTTGATCAGTATAAAGGACTGAAGTGTGCCCCATTCCACCCATTTCAACCAATTTTTCTGCTTTATCAACAGCTTCAGAGAAATCTTTAGCCTTGAACATAGCAAGCGTTGGAGAAAGTTTTTCGTGAGCAAACGGTTCAGATAAATCAACTTTACTTACTTCGCCAACAAGTACTTTCGAACCAGCTGGAACTTTAAGACCGGCCATTTCAGCAATTTTAGTTGCTGGCTGACCAACAATATTGGCATTTAAGGCGCCTTTGTCGTTTAAAATAATACCTTGTACTGCTTTAGTTTCTTTAGCATTTAAGACATATGCACCATATTGAGTTAATAAGCGACGTACTTCATCATAGACAGAATCAACAACAACAATTGCTTGTTCTGATGCACAGATCATCCCGTTATCAAATGTCTTAGACATAAGTACTGAGGCAACAGCACGTTTCAAATCAGCTGTTTCATCTATAACAACTGGTGTATTACCTGCACCAACACCTAACGCAGGTTTACCTGAACTATAAGCGGCTTTTACCATGCCTGGTCCACCAGTTGCTAAAATAGCAGACACATCATCGTGGTGCATTAATGCATTTGATAATTCGATAGATGGCTCGTCAATCCAACCAATAATATCTTTTGGTGCGCCAGCTTTAATTGCGGCATCTAATACAATTCGAGCAGCTTCAATAGTTGATTTTTTAGCTCGAGGATGTGGAGAGAAGACAATTGCATTGCGAGTTTTTAAGCTAATTAATGATTTAAAAATCGCAGTTGAAGTTGGGTTAGTTGTTGGAACAATTCCACAAATAATACCAAGTGGTTCTGCTATAGTAATAGTACCGAATGGTTCATTTTCAGCAACGACTCCACAAGTCTTATCGTGACGATATTTATTTAAAATATACTCAGCGGCAAAAAGGTTTTTTATGACCTTATCTTCGACAATTCCCATTCCTGACTCTGCAACAGCTTGTTGCGCAAGTGGAATACGTGCCGCAGCGGCGGCTGTCGCTGCTGCTACAAAGATTTTGTCGACTTGTTCTTGAGTATAAGTTGAATAAGTCTCCTGTGCCTTTTTGACTCGAACCATTAACTCATTTAACTCATTCATGTTAGTTACTGCCATAGATTTCTCCTTGAAATTAAAAAATAAATCGGGATCGTTTGGCGTCTTCCTTGAAACTATTTAATGCTTAAGCATAATGACAAAACGAAATTGACGTTATCGTAAATCAGATTTTTACTTTATACAATAATATATTGAATAAAAAAAAGCATGTTACGAAAAGTAACTAATTTTTATGTATTTAGTCACTAAAAAAGAAATAGATATAAAAAAAGGAACCATTTTTATTCAAAAATGGTTATTATTAATGGAATTTGTTATGGAAGAAAAAGGACTAGTTTTAAAAAATTATGTGTTACACAATTTATTTAGCACATAACTAACCGCCACAAAACCAAAGGTGGCTGTAACTGTTGTAATTGCGCCGAACCCTGACTCACAGTCCATTTTTTTAGGTCCATCTGCTTCACTTTTTGTTAAACATACTTGTCCATTTTTAGAAGGGTACGTTAATTGCTCAGTCGAAAATACACAAGGAATGCCGTATTTACCTTTGCTATCTTTATTTAATTTATAATTATACTTTAGTTTTTCACGTAACTTTGCTACTAATGGATCTTGAATTGTCTTTGCCAAATCTGCAATTTTAATTTGGGTTGGATCTTTTTGTCCACCAGCTCCACCAATGGTAATCACTTTCAATTTTTGTCGCTTACAATATGCAAGCACAGCCGCTTTATCATGTACACTATCAATTGCTTCAATAATATAGTGATAACATGGGGATTGCTTTGTTCCTAAATATTCACTAACATTATCTGAATTAATAAAATCATCAATTTCATTCACGATACATTCAGGGTTAATTTGTAAAATGCGTTCAGCCATAACCGAGGTTTTAGCTTTGCCAATATTGGATTTTAACGCATGAATTTGGCGATTTGTATTTGTTACACAAACATCATCCATATCAATTAGGGTAATTTGACCAATACCACTACGCGCTAGCGATTCAGCAACCCAAGAACCTACACCACCGATACCAATTACACAAATATGCGCTTGTGAAAAACATTGCAAAGCTGACTCACCATAAAGCCTAGCTATACCGCTAAAACGTTGAAAGTAAGATTCTTTATTCATCAATAATTAATAATAGTGTTTTATACTAAAACAACTACTCTCCTGAAACTTTTTTACAAATTATAACTGTAATATTTTTTATATAAAGAACTTATCAATAAGTATTAGAGATATTATACCTTTCACGAATAAAAAACCAAATTCATAACTCTTATAAAGGTCAGCTACATCATCTTCGACGATGAGTAATCGATAAGATATTATGTGTATTTGTTTAACTTATTATTTTTTCCTACAATTTGCCATTTCATACCAAGCAATTGTACCTTTAGCTTGAACAAAGTAGATAAAGGGTCTAATAACCTATCAGGCCGTAATACCCTCGTGCTTAGTCAGGCTAACGTCGAGCAAAATAGAGCTATATATTAAAATGGTTAACAATTTTAATATAGATTGAACATATCTATTTTTTAGATCAAACAAAAATGTTATACGCTAGATACTAAAGTATTAACAGTATATAATATTAAAAATTTTTAATCTTAATTTAAATAAATTATTGGAGTTTTAATTTTTTATGAAAGAATATAAGGTAGTTATTTATCAAGAAAACGCTTTTTCTTCGTTTCTTTTTGGATCAGCTAATGTTAATCCAGCTAGGTTTACCGAGTTACTAAATAAAAATGCTGAAGCAGGCTGGCGTGTAGTAACGATGGAAAGAGAGATACGTCGCTTGTTCTTATTCTGGAATCGAGAAGCTCACATTGTTATCCTTGAGCGTGACCGTATTTAAACAATCTCAAAAGCATTTTTATTAAAATAATCCATTACAGGTAATAATATTTTAAATTAATAGTTGTAAGGTTAGAAATCAATATGCTCTTAGGGCATATTATTTCTACTAAATAAGATAAACTCAAACTGGCTAATTAGTAAATTAGAAGTATTAATTCTTTGTTAAAAAGTTTCAGGAAACACTATGTTTCAGTATAAAATAGGCAACTTTAGGATTTATGCTGTAATTTTTGCTCTGCTAGAGCTAAAAAGACAATACCTATAATGATAGATAACCCACCAAGCATGCGTGTCAATGTAATTTGCTCATCAAAAACAATAACCGATACCAACATTACTGTAACCACCTGTAAATGAGAAGCGGCAAAAGCTGGACCCACTGGGGCTTTTTTTAATAATACCATCCAAGTGACAAATGCCCCTGTATAGCCAAGCATTACTAAATAAGCCCAACCATAAGTAAAAATACGGATTAACCAATCAATACTCACTTCAAATGGCATAGCTGATATTGCAGTTAATTTAAAGCTTGTTTGACCAAATGTGTCAAAAAATAATAGTAAAATAAATCCAATAATATAAAATTTTTTCATTACGTAAGCCCCACTAAAACTACGCCAGTAGTAATAAAAAATATACCAATGATACGAAATAAAGTAAGGTGCTCTTGAAATAAGATACGGCCAGCTAACATAACAGTTATGATATTAAATGAACCTAGTAAAATACCTTGCGATAAAGGCACTTTACTTAAAAATGCTAGCCAAAAAATAAAACCGATAAAATATGTGCCAAACCCCAACCAAAGCCAAAAATTGCTAAATAATTTTTGCCAATAATGTAAACCCTGCTTATTTTTTGAAGTAATTGCGGCATACTTAAATGCAATTTGCCCAACAGTATCACAGGCAATATTAATTAACCAAAGAACAATAATTAAGGTTGACACTGCTGGCAAAATCCGTGTATTTCTAGCACACTATGTTTGATTAAAAAATCACTTTGTTGTGCTAACTGTTTAAATTGATGTTCGATATCTTGTGAATGTTTTTCGATGATTTGTTGACATTTATCGCAAATGAATAAAATTGAAATATGTTCAGGATCTTGAAAATGTGGACAAATAATATAGCTATTAGAAGATTCCACTTTATGGATAAAACCTTGTTCAAGTAAAAATTCAAGTGCACGATAAATTGTTGGAGGTTTAGCTTGTGGTTCGCTTACTTTTAGTAGATCTAAAAGATCATAGGCACTCATTGCTTTATTTGCCGTTAACATAATATCTAAAACTGTTCGACGTTGCGTTGTCAGTTTAATACCACGTTTTTTGCATAAAGTTTCAATCTTTTCAATTAACAGATTATGCATTTAATATCCTTTGCCTTTAGCCATAATTTTTTTGTGCAGCTTTTCTTCGTCTTATTTCTTTAGGATCATTGATTAAAGGGCGATATATTTCAATACGATCGCCATTTTTAACCAATTCATTAAGATCACAACGTTTTCCATAGATGCCGATTAAATGTTCATCTAGTTTAATCTGGCATAACGATAAGATATTGGATTTTGTAATTGCTTGCAAGACATTCGTTTGCTCATCAACATTACAATTAATTACTGTTGGATTATTCGGTAACGCATAAACAACTTGAATATTGATCATTTTAATAAATCTGCCTTGCTCTTTTTGAAAACGCATTAACCATACTAGTCATGATTTCTTTAAATATAGGAGTAAAAGTCATATCTAATAATTTATTTTTGAACTCAAAATCTAAATTGAGACTAATTTTACTTTGGTTTTCAGTAATTTTAACAAATTGCCACCGACCCGATAATTGTTTAAATGGACCTTCTAAAAGCGTTATATCAATTGAGTTAGGTTCATTAACTCTATTTAATGTGGTAAAAGATTTTTTAAAACCGAACTTTTCAACCTTAATAAAGGCAGTCATAATATTATCTTGTTTTCTAATAATGCCTGTTGCGATACAATCAGGAATGAATTCTGGATATTTTTCTATATCATTAACTAAAGCAAACATTTGCTCAATTGAGTAGGGCTCAATAACTTCGTGAAAAACATGTGCCATAATAATAAAATAAAAAGTTAAAATTAGTAGCATATAGTATCACGTAACTCTATAATAACGCACATTATGACTAAGAAAAAATTACACAAGCCGGGATCGGCAACTATTGCATTAAATAAACGTGCACGCCATGAGTACTTTATTGAAGAGGAAATTGAGGCGGGATTATCCCTGCAAGGTTGGGAAGTAAAATCTCTCCGTGCAGGTAAAGCAAATATTAGTGATAGCTATGTTTTACTTAAAGATGGTGAAGCATGGTTATTTGGTGCAACTATTACGCCGTTAAATGTTGCCTCAACGCATGTTATTTGTGAACCGATGCGAAATCGTAAGTTGCTGCTAAATGAGCGTGAGCTCAACTCATTATTTGGTCAGATCAACCGCCAAGGCTATACGGTTGTTGCTCTTTCGTTATATTGGAAAAACGCATGGGCAAAAGTAAAAATTGGTGTTGCCAAAGGTAAAAAAGAATACGATAAACGTACCGATATTAAAGAACGCCAATGGCAAGTTGATAAAGCACGTATTATGAAAAACGCAAATCGGTAATGTTTTGATTCACTTCGTAAAATATAACGCTAGCAGTAGATATCGATTCAATTTCTGTTTTAATTAGATTTGCTAGCGCTATCTTTTTTAGTACATTATAAATCTACAATATACTAACGTTGATCATCAACAGTTACGCCTGCTGGCGGAGTAAATTTGAATTTGTCTAATGCGACTTTACCTAGTGTTTGTCGAGACAAGTCATAAAAACTACGTTGGCCATCTTCTTCTATAATAGTAAAGTTAGAAATCATACCTGTAGGTAATACCGAAATAATAAAGTCTTGATTAGACCCATCTGTTGGTTTTAAGGTAAACGAATCTTGTTTACGAGTGACATTATAAACATTCCAAATTGGGTTATGACTGTCAGTAATTAGTAACATTAATCGGTTATCGATCGCTTTTTTCAAGTCCATTACACTAACTTGTTGAACTGCTGGTGTGTATACCCACATATTCTTTCCATCAGAAATAATCGATGTTTCATCAGGTTCATTCATCGTCCAATTAAAATAGTAAGGTCTACTAACCCATAAATCGCCTTTACCTTCTTGTACTTGTTGATTATCGGCCGTTTTCACATCTTGCGAAAACCTTGCATAAAACCCGTCAATTTTATCTAAACGTTGTTGTAATACTTCTTTATCGCTAGCCCATGCTGATAAACTAACTAATGCTCCAATTAAAAGTAAAAACTTTTTCATAGCCAATCCTTATGTATTTCTTCTATAAAAATATGTTAAATATATTTTGATTACTATATAGGATTGAAATATTACCGTTTTTATTCTAGTGGGGAAAGATATTTTCTTTTCTTTTTTCACTTACAAAATAACAAGTATATAATAGGTTTTATTTTACAAATGCGGATAAATACCTGCCATGCCGAGTATGTCTTTTGAATTTACTACTGATGAATTTAAACCATTGGCAGCTAGAATGCGCCCACGTAATCTAGCTGAATATATAGGTCAATCTCATCTATTGGGGAAAGATAAACCGCTACCCAAAGCAATTGAAGCTGGAAATTTACACTCAATGATCCTTTGGGGGCCGCCAGGCACGGGCAAAACAACTTTAGCTGAAATTATTGCTCATCATGCTAATGCTAAAGTTGAACGAGTTTCTGCCGTTACATCTGGCATAAAAGATATTCGTGAAGCAATTGAACGTGCTAAAATTAATCAGCAAGCAGGGATCCGCACTATATTATTTGTTGACGAAGTTCATCGTTTTAATAAAAGTCAACAAGATGCGTTTTTACCTTATGTCGAAAACGGCACTGTTACGTTTATTGGAGCAACAACTGAAAATCCATCATTTGAATTAAATTCTGCATTATTATCTCGTGCAAGAGTCTATTTGCTCAAATCATTAACCAACCATGACATTGAGCAAATTTTACAGCAGGCAATGGACGATCCTAACCGTGGTTATGGTAATAAAAACATCAATCTACCCGAAGAAACAAAAAAACAAATTGCTGACTTCGTTGGTGGTGATGCAAGGCGAGCACTTAACACACTTGAACTATTAATTGACATGTCAGATGGGCATGAACTTACACCTGATTTACTCAAAGAAGTTATGGGAGAACGTAGTGCGAGATTCGATAATCAAGGCGATCGTTTTTACGATTTAATTTCCGCGGTACATAAATCAATACGTGGTTCCGCACCTGATGCCGCTCTGTATTGGTATGCAAGAATTATATCAGCTGGCGGAGATCCACTTTATGTTGCACGTCGATTATTAGCCATTGCCTCGGAAGATGTTGGTAATGCCGATCCTAGAGCTATGCAAGTCGCGCTTGCGGCATGGGACTGCTTTACAAGAGTTGGTCCTGCTGAAGGTGAACGTGCAATTGCACAAGCAATCATCTATCTTGCTTGTGCACCAAAAAGTAATGCAGTTTACCTTGCATTTAAACAAGCAATGACTGATGCTGAATCAAAACCTGATTACGATGTTCCTGAGCATTTACGCAACGCTCCAACAAGCTTAATGAAAAACTTAGGTTATGGCGCTGAGTATCGTTACGCCCACGATGAACCCAACGCTTTCGCAGCAGGTGAAAATTACTTTCCGCCAGAAATGGCTAATACAAAATATTATCGCCCAACAACTCGTGGTGCTGAAAAAAATTATACTGAAAAATTAGCATGGATAGAAGAACAAAACCTCTCAAGCTCTATTCAACGTTATAAGTCTAAAAAATAGAGGCTGTGTTTATTTTTTATAAAAATATTCTGAAAGAATTTGATCTAACAAAATAATTATAAAATGGAGAATACTATTTCTACATACTTATTTTTGTACCCTCCTTTAAATCTTGAAATAATGTTAAAAACTTTCAGGAAACTATGTGTTTGAGTATAAAATTTTAAATAATTAAAGTGCTTTTTATCTAAAAATATGTCGTGTTAGATCTGTATCTTTTTAACAACCTGGAGCAAGCAAAGAAAATGATCGAAAATAACTTACCATTTATAATACTTGGATCGGCTACACTAATTCATACAACTTTTTTAAGGGGTAAGGTAAACTTATCCCAACTAAAAAAGGAACAAATATGAATAAGATTAAACGCAAAAGACGAACATTCACAGATGATTTTAAACAGCAAATGGTCAGTCTTTATCGACATGGTAAATCACGTAGTGAAATCGTTGCCGAATATGATTTGACACCATCAGCATTGGACCGTTGGATAACGCAATCAAGCCAAAGTGGCTCATTTAAAACAAAAGATAATCGCAGTCCACAAGAACAAGAGTTAATCGCATTGCGTAAAGAGCTTAAACAACTCCGTATGGAAAACGATATTTTAAAGCAAGCAGCACTGATAATAGGACGAAAATCGCTATCCTAAAAGCAAATCGGCATCGTTATAGCATAACAAAGCTATGTCAATATTTAGGATTATCAAGACATTATGCTTATTATCAGTGTAAATTGAATAGACAAAAATCAGTAGGGCTTTATGCCGATAAAATCGTGACGCTATTTAATCAGAGCTATCAGTCTTATGGTACAAGACGAATTCGATTTGATTTACAGAAAGAGAATATTTGGGTGTCACGCCGTTACATTGCTCGGGTGATGAAAGCCTTATTGCTGGTATCAAAATACACCGTTAAACGTTATCAATCTCATACTACGGAAG
>NZ_LZHB01000001.1:0-61124 GCF_001690345.1 Gilliamella sp. Gris3-2 | reverse complement strand
ACATGCCCTTTACGCCCAGTCATTCCGATTAACGCTCGCACCCTCCGTATTACCGCGGCTGCTGGCACGGAGTTAGCCGGTGCTTCTTCTGTGATTAACGTCAATTAATAAACCTATTAGATTCATTACCTTCCTCATCACCGAAAGTACTTTACAACCCGAAGGCCTTCTTCATACACGCGGCATGGCTGCATCAGGGTTCCCCCCATTGTGCAATATTCCCCACTGCTGCCTCCCGTAGGAGTCTGGACCGTGTCTCAGTTCCAGTGTGGCTGGTCATCCTCTCAGACCAGCTAGAGATCGTCGCCTTGGTGAGCCATTACCTCACCAACTAGCTAATCCCATATGGGTTCATCAAATGGCGCATGGCCCGTAGGTCCCATGCTTTGGTTTCTCAACTTTATGCGGTATTAGCAGTCGTTTCCAACTGTTGTCCCCCTCCATTCGGCAGATCCCCATACCTTACTCACCCGTCCGCCACTCGTCATCAAGTGCAAGCACTCATGTTACCGTTCGACTTGCATGTGTTAAGCCTGCCGCCAGCGTTCAATCTGAGCCATGATCAAACTCTTCAATTTAAAGTTTGATGCTCAATAACTGTCTCTGACATATTCAAATGAATCTTCAGTGTCACTTATCAAGACTTAATTTTTTAGTCCGTAGACTTTAATCTTTCGTCTCGCAAGTGCCCACACAGATTGTCTGTTTCTTATTTTTAAAGAGCTAACAGCTTACATCCCTCATCAACTTTTCGTTGATTTAGTTCGCTGTCTCAAGGGTTGCGTATACTACGCTAACCTTTTTTATTCGTCAAGATCTTTTTTAAAATTTTTGATCTCACTTAATCCCAACTCTTCGTCTGCTTGTCGCTGACTGCGTGTCAGTGGATGCGCATTATAGGGGCTTCTTTTTTTTTAGCAAGCAAAAAAGATAAAATAGCCATCTGGTCGCGCAAGTTTTAATCTTGATGAACTTTAATGTTATGATATTTATTAAGATCGTAATCAGATAATTTTTTAATCAAATTTTCTACAGGCTGAGTATAAACTGTGCTTAATACAATATTTTCGGACGCAGAAGGAATTATTTTGTCCAGATTATATTTATCATTTAGTAAATTACAGACTCTTGTCGCAATCGCATAACCTGAATCTATTAGGCTCGCCTGAGGAAAAAGCGTCTGTAATTCTGTCTTAATAAAAGGATAATGCGTACAGCCTAGTACTATTGTATCAGGAATTGTTTGTAACCCAAGCCAAGGTTGCATTAGTTCTTTTAACTGTTTCATATCTACTTTAATGCCTTGTAATTTATTTTCGGCTATGAGTGCTAATTCAGATAAGCCTAACAATTTAATAGTACAATGCGAGGCAAATTGCTTTATTAAATCGGCTATATAAGTTCTTTCAACTGTTGCTTTTGTAGCTAATAATCCTATACATTTATTTTTAGTAAGTAAGCTAGCTGGTTTAATAGCTGGTACAACACCAATAATAGGAAAAGAAAATTTAGCACGCAAACTAGGCAAACAAATAGTACTAGCTGTATTGCAAGCAATAACTGCTAAATCAATTGGATAAAATTTAGTAACAGCCTCAATGACAGAGTTCACTCTATTAATTAAAAACTCTGATGATTTATCTCCATAAGGGAACATCTCATTATCGAATACATAGATATAGTGTGCATTAGGTATTTTATTGTAAATTTCATTATAAACAGATAAACCACCAATACCTGAATCAAATACTAATATTGAAGGCGATTGTTTTACGATATTCATTTTAGCTATAAGACATTAAGTAATAAATTAGAAACGCGTCATATCGTAAATCGATTAAAAATTAATGCAAGTATTTTACCTAAGCTAATGTTGCATTTAGTTCCATAAAATATGGACTAGACGTCTAGACGGTAAAACTGCTAAAATAACTAGATATACTTATACAAAAATTAAGTCAAGAAGGTATTCTATGTCAGAATTTCTATTTACTTCCGAATCTGTTTCAGAAGGTCATCCAGATAAAATTGCCGATCAGATATCTGATGCTGTACTTGATGCAATTTTAAAACAAGATCCAAAAGCACGTGTTGCTTGCGAAACATATGTAAAAACAGGTATGGCTTTAGTTGGTGGTGAAATCACTACTTCAGCTTGGGTAGACATCGAAGAATTAACTCGAAAAACAATTAATGATATTGGATATACCAGTTCAGAAATGGGATTTGACGCAAATTCATGTGCTGTGCTTAATGCTATTGGTAAACAATCTCCGGATATCAATCAAGGAGTTGATCGAAACGATCCTCTAGAGCAAGGTGCTGGTGACCAAGGTATTATGTTTGGTTATGCTACAAATGAAATGCCAAATCTAATGCCTGCTGCTATAAGCTACGCTCATGACTTAATGCGCCGCCAAGCAGAAGTTAGAAAAAATGGTACACTTCCTTGGTTAAGACCTGATGCAAAAAGCCAAGTAACATTAATTTACCAAGACGGTCAGATAAAAGGTGTTGATACAATCGTTCTATCAACTCAGCATTCAGAAGGTATTGAGCAAAAAGCATTACATGAAGCCGTCATGGAAGAAATCATTAAACCAACATTGCCAGCCGAATGGTTAACACCTAGAACAAAATACTTTATTAATCCAACTGGACGTTTTGTTATTGGTGGCCCTATGGGAGACTGTGGATTAACTGGACGCAAAATCATTGTCGATACGTACGGTGGAGCAGCTCATCATGGTGGTGGTGCCTTTTCTGGAAAAGATCCTTCAAAAGTTGACCGCTCAGCAGCTTATGCCGCACGCTATGTTGCAAAGAATATTGTTGCTGCAGGACTTGCTGACAGATGTGAATTACAAATATCTTATGCAATTGGTATTGCCAATCCTACATCAATCTATGTCAATACTTTCGGCACAGAAAAAATCCATCACGATAAAATTGTATCGCTTATTAAAGAATTCTTTGATTTAAGACCTTATGGATTGATCCAAATGCTTGAGCTAATTCAACCGATCTATCAACAAACTGCAAGTTACGGTCATTTTGGTCGAGATATATTCCCTTGGGAAAAAACTGATAAAGCGGCACTACTACGTGATGCAGCAGGATTATAAACGCATACCAATTTATTTACATAATCAAACTATGGCTTGTCTAAGAACTCACTTAATGCAAGCCAATCAACGTCTACATTCCCAATATAAAGAACCTAAGATCATTTATAAACCCAAAGGCAGTATTGCTGGTAGTGCCTTTTTAGCACGTTGGGAAATTCAACTTAATTCGATTATGTTGCTAGATAATGGTACTCAATTTATTGAGGAAGTTGTGCCTCACGAATTAGCTCATCTCATTGTGTTTAAAAAGTTTGGCAAAGTAAAACCACATGGCAAAGAATGGCAATATATTATGTCAGAAATATTAGAAAAAAGCCCTGTGACAACTCACCGTTTTTCCATTCAACGCAATACTTATTTATACTACTGCAATTGTCAACAACATCACTTAACTTCGATAAGACACAACAAAATTCAAAAGAATAAAACTAGTTATTTGTGTCGTAAATGCGGTACTATACTCAAACTTAAAAGCGCTTTTTAATAATAAGATATTGTATGTGTAAGTTAGATTTTCATTTTTACAAAAGTTCGTTATTAATTATCACTCTTGGCATTATCCTTTATATGACGGGAAATTGCTTTATACCTTTATACAATGGAATGACGGTTGTAGTGATTGAACATATTCAATCTCTCTTCTTATTATTTATGTGCTGTTATACCTATTATTATGCAAAACGAGTATCTGAACATTCTGAGCTTTATAGATTTTGGGTTTGGACAATTTTCTGGTGGTTTATGCTTTTTGGTCGAGGAATTAGTTGGGGACGAGACTTTTTTCCTGAGGTACCTCGTTTCTATTATAAAATCATTGCTAGTATATTAATAGCGATCCCAATCCTAAGTATATTTTTACCCACGATTCGCCGAGAAATTGCTCGTCGCTACAAATACGAAAAAATACCATTTTGGCATATATTCTTTGCTTTTTTATTCTTAGGTATAGCTGATATTGCAGAACATCACCGTATTGGACATGAATTTCTAGTTATAACAAAAGAGCGAAAAGATCTCATTGAAGAATTAATGGAAATTCCTTGTCTTCTTTGCTTATCCTTAATAACCTTTTATATGCAAAAAAATGAACAAAAGGGAGTAGATTCCCTATGCTAAGCTACCGCCACAGTTACCATGCTGGAAATCATGCAGATATATTAAAACATATTGTTTTAACGTTATGTATTGAATCATTAAAAGAAAAAGAAAAGCCTTTTTTATATTTAGATACACACTCGGGGGCTGGACGATATCTGTTAAGAAGTGAGCATGCAGAAAAAACGGGTGAATATTTATCAGGAATTAATTTACTATGGCAACAATCTAATATTCCTGAATTGCTTAATACATATATATCGGTACTAAGACGCTATAATCCTTTTGAGGAAATAAAATATTATCCTGGTTCACCATTAATTGCGAAGCAATTATTACGTGAACAAGACAAGCTCAACCTTACAGAGTTACACCCAACTGATTACCCTTTATTAAAACAAGAATTTAGTAAAGATAAACGAACAAAAGTTTTACGTGAAGATGGATTTTCCCAATTAAAATCAAAGTTACCTCCACTATCTCGTCGTGGAATAATATTGATTGATCCTTCTTATGAAATTAAAGACGATTATAAAAAAATCCCTGCAGCATTATTTGAAGCATATAAACGTTTTGCAACAGGTGTTTACTTAATTTGGTATCCTGTGGTATCTCGTACACAAACTCAAAAAATGATTGATAATATTGTTAACTTAGGCATAAAACGAATTTCACAATTTGAGCTGGCAATAAAGCCTGATAATAACCAAAAAGGCATGACAGCATCAGGGATGATAGTAATTAACCCACCATGGAAATTACACGAACAAATGCATACAATTTTGCCATGGCTAAAAACAACACTAGACGTTGGAAAAACAGGAAATTTCATCATTAGAGAGCTAAGTGAAGTTGATCCTTTATATTAACCATAAGTATCCAATGTGTTAATTTCTTAAAAAATCTTCCCATCGTAAGTAACGATGGGGAGATTTTTAATGATGATCAATAAAAATAAATTTTAAAGCAAATAGTAAAGCAAAAATTATTACACAAAGATTTAATTGTTTAAATTTGCCAGTAAAGGTTTTTAACACTACATAAGAGATAAAACCTAGTGCAACCCCTTCAGTAATTGCAAAGGCAAATGGCATCATAATTGCTGTAATAAAAGCGGGTGTTGCCTCTGTTAAGTCAGACCAGTTAACTTTAACTAGGCTGGAAACCATTAAGATCCCAACAAAGATAAGTGCGCCTGATGTTGCATAGGTAGGTACTAAATGTGCCAGTGGCGAGAAAAAGGCTACCAATAAGAATAATAGTCCAACTACTACTGCGGTTAATCCTGTTCGACCGCCCACAGAGATACCTGCGGAACTTTCAATATAAGTTAACACTGATGATGTACCAAATAATCCACCCAAAGAGGAGCTAAAACTATCAATTAACAGCGCTTGACGCATTTTGGGGAATCGACCTTTTTCGTCACTAATTCCTGCTTTATCTGTTAGTGCTAAAATAGTGCCTGATGAGTCGAATAAGCTGACAATCATTATTGAAAAAATAACGCCCATGATACCGATATTAAGCGAACCTGCTAAATCTACATGACCAACAACACTAGTTACACTTGGTGGCATAGATATAATACCTTGGTAAGTGATATTTGGATCGAGCCATAGTGCTAATAAAGTTACAACTAAAATTGAAATTAATACTGCTGCATGAAAGTTACGAGCCGCTAAAATAACAATGATGAAAAAACCTAGTGATCCTAATAGGACTTTAAGCGATAAGATATTCCCCATAGTTAATAGTGTGGAAGGAGAAGCGACTACAATGCCCATATTTTGAAATCCCATAAAAGCAATAAATAGTCCAATACCTGCACTAATACCTACACGCAAACATTGTGGAATATGTTCAATTAACCAGTGACGAACTTTAAATAGTGATAACGCAAAAAAGATTAAAGAACCCCAAAATATCGCTCCCATACCAATTTGCCAAGAATAGCCCATTGCCCCACATATGCCATAGGCAAAAAAGACGTTAAGCCCCATGGCAGGTGCTAATGCAATTGGTAAATTGGCAAATAGCCCCATTAAAATGGTAGCAAAGGCTGTTACGATACAAGTTAGAACAAAAACAGCAGAAGTATCCATACCTGTTGCTGATAAGATGGAAGGATTCACGAAGATGATATAAACCATTGTTAAAAAGGTAGTACAACCAGCGATAATTTCAGTACCGATAGTTGTTTTTTTCTCTTTCAATTGAAAGGTTTTTTCGAATATTGACTTCATAAGTTTAGGCCTAATTTAAATTGATAAGTAAGAGTAAAAGTTTATAAACAGTTTTACCTATTTTTTTACTAAAGGGGAAAAATAAAAAAGATGAGGAGTATTTACTCCGCACCTTCAAATAAACAAAAATTTTTCAGCGTCAATTATTGCTAGTTATTTATTTTGGTCAAGCGTTATTCTAGTTATTTCTCTTTGCTGTATTATAATGCTACAGAATCAGGTTTATTTAACGTGATTTTTACTTTAAGAATTCTATGACTTTCTATTTCAGCTACTTCAAATAAATAATCGCCAATTTGCAAGGTTTCACCAACATTGAGTAAATGTTGAGCTTTTTCCATTAATAGCCCCGCTAGGGTATGATATTCACGTTTATCATCGATCGGTATTGGTACAAAACGGACTAGCTCTTCAACTGGAATATAACCATTAGCAATCCAGCTATTATCATCTAGACATTGAATATCATGTTTAGCATCAATTTCCTCTTCTTCTGTTGGAAAATCACCAGCAATGGTTTCGATAATATCTGTTACCGAGACAACCCCTTGCATTGAACCAAATTCATCAACCACAAAAGCAAAATGAGTTTTGGCCTTTTTAAATTGTTCTAATGCAACCAGTAACGATACAGTTTCTGGAAAGATTAAAGGTTGTTTGATTAGTGAGTGTATATCGATCGGTGCTTTGCTTTGTAGTACATCTTTTAAAAGGTCATTAACTTGGATAATGCCTAAAGGCTCATCAATTGAGTCATTATCAGTGACAACTAAACGAGAATGAGGATTATCAAAGATTTCTTTTATTATAACATCACGATCGTCATTAATATTGACCATATCAACATCAAGTCGAGATGTCATAATGCTACTGACCGAACGCTGTGCAAGTCCAAGTACTCGTTCAACCATGCTGAGTTCTTGATGATTAAACACTGATACTTTTTTATTAGCATCAGATACGATATCAATATTATGAGTATCGGGATCTTCCTCAGCATCACCTTTTAGTAGATGTAAAATAGCTTCGGCAGTACGTTCTCGTAACGGTTTTTTATTTAATGCTTTACGGCGATTTAGTATGGCTAATTGATTAAAAAATTCAATCATGATTGAGAAACCGATCGCCGCATATAAGTAACCTTTTGGGATAATAAAATCAAAACCTTCGGCAACAAGGCTAAATCCTATCATTAATAAGAAGCTCAAACATAGGATCACAATGGTTGGATGGGCGTTGACAAAATTAGCCAATGGTTTGCTTGCAACCATCATAATACCTATTGCTATACAAACGGCAATAATCATCACTGGGATATGTTCGACCATTCCAACAGCTGTAATAACTGAATCAAGCGAGAACACTGCATCAAGTACAACTATCTGAGCAACGACAGTCCAGAAGTGGGATGTCTTTTTAGGTTTACCATCCTCATTTGATGTGCCTTCAAGGCGTTCATTGAGCTCCATGGTAGCTTTAAATAGCAAGAATATACCACCAATTAGCATAATTAGTTGTCGGGCATTAAAACTGATCTCGGATATCGAAAATAGCAGTGTAGTGAGTGTGACTAACCAACCCGTAAACATTAATAATAAAATTCGAGTGATTAATGCAAAAGCAAGACCGGTAACGCGGGCTTTATCTCGTTGTTGGGGTGGAAGTTTCTCGGCAAGAATGGCTATAAAAACAATGTTATCAATACCAAGGACGATTTCAAGTACAACCAGAGTGGATAAGCCAATCCAGATTGTAGGATCCATGATCCATTCCATATGTCAGGTGATTACCTCTAATAAATACAGCACATGCTGCGTTGTAATTCTGTCTGTAATTGAGCAAATAATCAATAAAATATTTATAAAAATTGCATATCCTGTTAAAAACTTTCAGGTAACTATGTGTTTCAGTATAAATTTAGCTTTTCCAAAATGTTGGTGTGAATAAAACTAGTAAGGTAAATATTTCTAATCGCCCAAATAACATGTCAACCACCATTACCCATTTTACTATATCACTGACACTAGCAAAATTATCACTTACACTACCAAGACCAACCCCTAAATTGTTAAGTGATGATGCTACTATGTAAAAAGAGTCAGTGGCATCAATGCCTGTTGCCATAATAATAAATAAGCTAACTAAAAAGACCAACGTATATGCAGAAAAGAATCCCCAAATCGCTTCAATTATGCGTTCAGAAACCACGCGATTATTTAATTTTAAAGTATAAATAGCGTTAGGATGAATAAGGCGCTTTAGTTCACGTGAGCCTTGCATAAACAAAATTAACACACGAACCACTTTTAAACCACCACCCGTTGATCCCGCACAACCACCAATAAATGAAGCGCACAATAAAAAGATTGGTAATGATGATGGCCATGTGTTGATATCATCGACACTAAAGCCTGCTGTTGATGATATAGATACCACTTGTAAAATAATTTTATCAATGCTCAGGCGGTGTGGTTTATAGAAATAAATAACAATTGTGCAGATAGCAACTAGTATCAGTAGAATAAATATAAATGTTCTGAACTCTTGATCACGCCAGTACTCTTTAATCGAAAAGCCACTTAGTGCGGCAAAATGGAGCGCAAAATTACAGCCGGATAAAATCAAAAAGAGGGTGACGATGTAATTGATTACTGGACTGTTAAAATAGGCTAAATTATCATCATGGGTTGAAAACCCTCCCATTGATATTGTAGAGAAACTATGTGACACAGCATCAAATACATTCATACCGGCCAGCCAGAGACAAATAGCACAAAGCGTTGTTAGCAAAATATAAATTGACCAAAGTGTTTTAGCTGTTTCAGCAATACGTGGACGCATTTTACTGTCTTTTTGCGGACCTGGAATTTCGGCACGATAAAGTTGCATTCCCCCTACCCCCAGTAATGGTAAGATAGCAACAGCTAGCACGATAATCCCCATCCCTCCAAGCCATTGCAATAATTGGCGATAGAAAAGTAAAGCTTTAGGTAGATGATCTAACTTAACAATTGTGGTGGCACCTGTTGTGGTTAAGCTTGAAAATGATTCAAAAAATGCAGTATTTAAATTTAAATTAATATGTGTATCAAAAATAAAAGGAAAAGCGCCAATTGATCCTAGAACAACCCAAAATAGTACGACGATAAAAAAGCCTTCACGTGTGCTAAGCTCGTGGCGATGATTACGATTAGGAAACCATAGTGCAATTCCTAAAATTAAGGCAACAAAAAAAGAGCGAACAAAAATTGCACCAGCCCCATCGCGATAGATTAATGCAACAAGTGCTGGTAATAACATGAATATCGATAATAGGGATACTAATAAACCGATAATTCGTAAAATTGATCGCCAATGCATCATGATGATAGTCTCTACTTAAATCCACGTGATGCTTTGATAAGATCATAGGCCGCTTGAATCTCTTGTGCACGTTTTTTGGCGGCTTCAAGCATCTCTTTCGGTAAGCCTTTCGATACTAACTTATCAGGATGATGCTCATTCATTAATTTACGATAAGCTCTTTTTATTTCTGAGATTTCAGCTGTAGCTGCAACACCTAAAATTTTGTAAGCATTTTGTAGATCGGATTGTGGTGAACGACCTTGATAATTTCCATAATTATTACTGCGTTGGTATTGGCCTCGTTGTCCGTGTTGGTTACTATAGCCATTTTGACGGAAGTGATAACTTCCCATCATCATTTGAATATATATTGCCATTTGTTGACGTGGAATATTAAATTCTTCAGCCACAATAAATAAAATTTGTTGTTCTTTTTCGTCTAAAACGCCATCAACTAATGCGGCTTGGATCAATTGCTCACAAAAAATATTTAACACATTACGTCGAAAACGATATTGTGCGTATAGCTCAGCCAAACGAGATCTTAGTGGGTAGTCACTTGCTTTACCATTATTAAATGAATCTTGAGCTAGTTTTCGGCCGTTTCGGTCAAGTTGTAATCTATCCATAAATTGACTGGCAAGATTAATATCATCTTGTGTGACGACCCCTTTAGCTTTACTTAAGTGACCTAGAACTTCAAAAACAACAGTTAAATAAAGTGTTGGATTTGCTTGTGTTCTTTGTTCGGTCAATTTATTACAAAACGTGCGGTAAAGCATTGGTCCAACAAAAAGCCCAAGAATAAATCCCCATCCTGTTTTTAATACAGTGCTCAAAACAAAGCCTGCAATTATTGCCCAGATAAAAGACATATTATTCGTTCACCTCTATTTTATCTATCTTTTGTAAACCTCTTGGTAACGGTGTACCTTTTCGTGCTCGCTCTGCCTTAAATTTTTGTAAATCAGCAGGATATAATGTAAGTTTGCGTTTACCAACATATAACGTTATTGAAGTGTCTTGTGTAATTAATATAGTATAAGCAAGGCAGTCATCAGCACCTGAAAGTGATACTATTTTATTTCCTTTACCTTTAGCAAGTTCAGGTAAATCTTTTACAGGAAATATGAGCATTCGGCCTGCTTTGGTGATTGATAGTAGTAAACTATCTTCAGATGTGATTTCAATTGGTGGCAATATTTTAGATTCTTTAGGCAAATTAATAATTGCTTTACCATTACGATTGCGAGCAATCAAATCACTAAATTTACCAATAAATCCATAACCAGCACTTGAAGCAAGTAATAATTTTTGATCATCATTTTGAGACATGAGCACATGTTCAACTGTTGCACCAGCGGGTAGTGCTAATTTACCAGTTAATGGTTCGCCTTGACTTCGTGCTGATGGTAACGTGTTTGGTTCTATAGCATAACTACGTCCCGTTGAATCGATGAAAATAACAGGTTGATTACTTTTGCCTTTGGCGGCAGCTTTAAAACTATCACCGGATTTATAACTTAAACCAGCAGGATCAATATCATGACCTTTTGCTGTTCTTACCCAACCCATTTCAGATAAAACGACAGTAACAGGTTCAGATGGTGTTAACTCTTGTTCACTAATAGCTTTAGCTTCACTACGTTCAACAATTGAAGAACGACGGTCATCGCCATATTTTTCAGCATCCTCTTTTAGCTCTTTTTTAATTAAATTACTCAATTTTTTAGGCGAAGCTAACAAAGCTTGCAGATGATCACGCTCTTTTGCAAGCTCACTTTGTTCGCCTTTAATGCGCATCTCTTCAAGTTTGGCTAAGTGGCGGAGTTTTAACTCTAAAATCGCTTCGGCTTGAATTTCAGTTAAGGCAAAACGATTAATTAATTCTTGTTTAGGTTCATCTTCGTGACGAATAATTTCGATAACTTCATCAATATTTAAAAAAGCAATTAATAAGCCATCGAGAATATGGAGTCGTTTTAATATTTTATCTAAACGGTAATTTAAACGTCGAGTGACGGTATTTTTTCGATACTCTAACCATTCTGTAAGAATTTCAACTAAGCCTTTTACTGATGGGCGATTATCAAGCCCAATCATATTCATATTAACCCGATAACTTTTTTCGAGATCGGTTGTGGCAAATAGATGATTCATCACTTGCTCTAAATCTACTCGATTTGAACGTGGCACAATAACCAGACGAGTTGGATTTTCGTGATCAGACTCATCACGTAAATCTTCAATTAAAGGTAGTTTTTTGGCTCGCATCTGAGAAGCTATTTGTTCTAAGATTTTAGCACCCGAAACTTGATGAGGCAGATCTGTAATTACAATATCACCTTCTTCTTTCTTCCAGACAGCACGCATACGGATTGAACCACGACCCGTTTTATAGATTTTCGCTATGTCTTCTGGTGAAGTAATAATTTCAGCTTCTGTTGGGAAATCGGGGCCTTGTATGTGAGCCATTACTTCGTTGAGCGTCGCATTGGGGTTATCAGCAAGCATAATTGCCGCATTCGCGACTTCACGAAGGTTATGAGGCGGTATATCAGTTGCCATGCCGACCGCGATACCTGTTGTACCATTTAATAAAATGTTGGGTAATCTAGCCGGTAACATTTTAGGTTCTTGTAAAGTACCATCAAAGTTAGGCGTATAATCAACCGTTCCTTGTCCTAGTTCACCTAATAGTAGTTCGGCATATTTTGACAAACGTGATTCTGTGTAACGCATAGCGGCGAATGATTTAGGATCATCAGGTGCCCCCCAGTTACCTTGCCCATCAACTAATGGATAGCGATATGAAAATGGTTGTGCCATGAGCACCATCGCTTCATAACAGGCACTATCACCATGAGGATGATATTTACCAAGCACATCCCCGACGGTACGTGCAGATTTTTTAAATTTGGCTTGTGCGTTAAGTCCTAATTCAGACATAGCATAAACAATGCGTCGTTGCACTGGTTTTAAGCCATCTCCAATAAATGGCAAGGCACGATCCATAATGACGTACATTGAGTAGTTTAAATAGGCGCTTTCGGTAAAAGTGCGTAACGACTGGATTTCTACTCCGTCATGAGTTATCTCACTCATTATTGTTCCTCTAAATCATTCAGTTTATTAGACATCAAGTTCAACTTGATCGCCTTTTTCTTGTAACCATTCGCGACGTTCTTCTGAGCGTTTTTTAGCAAGTAGCATATCCATTAATGCCATCGTTTGCTCAGCATCATCAAGCGAAAGCTGTACTAAACGACGCGTATTGGGATCCATTGTTGTTTCGCGTAGTTGTAGTGGATTCATTTCACCTAGACCTTTAAAGCGTTGCACATTGGGCTTGCCTTTTTTACGTTTAAGCTGTTCTAAAATGCCTTCTTTTTCTTCTTCATCTAGGGCGTAATGAACTTCTTTTCCTAAATCGATACGATAAAGCGGCGGCATAGCAACAAAGACATGCCCATGTTCAACCATGGTACGAAAGTGCCGAACAAATAAAGCACAAAGTAATGTTGCAATATGTAGTCCATCTGAGTCGGCATCGGCTAAAATACAGATTTTACCATAACGTAATTGGCTTAAATCATCGCTATCTGGATCGATACCGATAGCAACAGAAATATCATGGATTTCTTGTGAGCCGAGTACTTCATCGGACGAAACTTCCCATGTGTTTAAGATTTTGCCTTTAAGAGGCATAATGGCTTGATATTCACGATCTCGCGCTTGTTTAGCCGAACCTCCCGCAGAATCTCCTTCCACTAAAAAAAGTTCAGTACGACTTAAGTCTTGTGATGAGCAATCGGCCAATTTGCCTGGTAATGCAGGACCACTGGTTAATTTCTTTCGAATGACTTTTTTGGACGCTTTTAAGCGTTTTTGTGCACTTGAAATTACCATTTCAGCTAGTAATTCGGCTATTTGTACATTTTGATTCAACCAAAGACTAAATGCATCTTTCACAATAGCCGAAACAAATGCCGCACTTTGGCGCGATGATAAGCGCTCTTTAGTTTGACCCGCAAACTGAGGCTCTTGCATTTTGACTGAAATAACATAGGCACAGCGTTCCCATATATCATCGGCGGTTAATTTTAGTCCTCGTGGTAACAAATTGCGAAACTCACAAAACTCACGCATTGAGTCTAATAATCCTTGGCGTAAACCATTAACATGGGTGCCACCTTGTACGGTTGGGATTAAGTTAACGTAACTTTCAGTTAATAATTCTCCACCTTCTGGCATCCAAAGCAGTGCCCATTCTACAGCTTCTGTTTCGCCAGTATGATTACCTGTAAAAGGCGTTTCAGGTAAAAGAGAGTAACCGCTGACAGATTCCATTAGATAATCTTTTAGGCCATCTTCATAACACCAACGTTGTTCGGTATTATTGATTTCATCTTTAAAAATAATTTCAAGGCCAGGGCAAAGCACCGCTTTAGCTTTTAGTAGATGTGATAAGCGTGGGACAGAAAATCTAGGCGAATCAAAATATTTTTCGTCAGGCCAAAAATGAACTTTGGTACCTGTATTACGACGACCACAAGTGCCCGTAATATGCAGATCTTCAACTTTATTACCGTTTTCAAAAGCTATTTCGTACACTTGTCCATCACGATGAACTGTAACTTCAACACGTTTTGATAATGCATTGACTACCGAAATACCTACACCGTGTAAACCACCTGAAAATTGGTAATTTTTGTTCGAGAACTTTCCGCCAGCATGTAAACGACAAAGCAATAATTCAATCGCTGGTACACCTTCTTCAGGGTGAATATCAACCGGCATTCCTCGCCCATCGTCGATAACTTCTAGTGAATTATCTTGAAAAAGGGTAACCTTAACTTTACGAGCATGACCTGCGATAGCTTCATCAACACTGTTATCAATGACTTCTTGCCCTAAATGGTTTGGTCGGCTTGTGTCAGTGTACATTCCTGGTCGATGACGAACTGGATCAAGGCCTTTTAATACTTCAATATCAACAGCATTATAAGTAGATTGTGACATAGTTTTTCTATTTATTCGAATAAATGACGGCTATTATACCAATCTTTGTTTAATAAGACCAAGGCCAATGGTGAAGGCGTTTGATTTGCAATGCTAAACTATATTTATCATAATAAATTAATCATAATGATTAAGGTGGACAACTTATTGAGAGTGAATCATTGGCGCTGTCCTTTAATTGAATTTTATACCTAAATCTCTATGTGCAAATAAATTCATAATGTATTGTTGATCGTGAATTACGGTTGATAATTTAATACCTAGAACAAGTGTTGTATTTATTTTTCGTTTTATATTGTCAATATAGTTTATAACAAAATCAACACCTTTAACAAATATTAACGAATCTTAACAAAAGTTAATATTTTTTATCTTTAAATGATACTATTTCTTGTTTAAAATTAAACCAATATCCTCTTAATGGGTGATATTTTGTGCATTAATACTACAGAAACACCATTAATTAATGGTCAATAATAACTCAAATATTTAATTCTTTAAAATAATCGTAAATTCACAAAATAGAATAGGTAATGGTATAATGTCATTTAATCATACTTTTCAACAACCAAAAAATTTGATTTCTCTGAGATCGTTACTTTTTAATTGTAAGGTACAGCTATTTTATACTCCATGTAAACACCTCCTTTCACTTCTAAAATTTTTCTCTTCACGTTTAACTCTATTTACTTGTATTTATCTTCTTTTACCTGCAAATAGTGCAATCGCTTTATCAGCAACGACCAATAAAGTAATACGCGGTAGTGCGCCGTATTTAACGTTTGATGGTGGAGCGACCAAGATTACGAGTGTTGAAGGGTTGTTAGGCATAAAACTGCCGAATAGTAGCTATATACCACCAGGTATAAATAGTGCTCTTTACCCAAATGCACAAGTAGATACCTCAAATGCAGATAACCCAATAGAAATGCCAAATATAACCGACACTTTCGCCGATATTCAAACCATAGTGCCTGTTTCAAATTATCCTGAAGTTTCGTTAACTAATTTGGTTAATGCTTATGGTCGAGATGATGACGGGGATGGTAGCATCAGTGCATCAGGTCAATTAACGATTAAATGGCAAGACAAAAATGGTAAAGACATTACTAATGAGGTTAAAAAACAACCAAATAAGCCATTCAATATTTGTAATGCACCTTATAAACTAACATTAACCGCAACTGATACTAGGTTACAGACAACGTATGGTATACCAGGAGAAAGTCAATTCTCTGGGGCTAGTCACTCATATTACATCAAACCCAATATCAATAAACCTTTGGTGTGTTATGCTCAACCTAATTTAAACCATGGTACGAACCAATACGCTGGTCCAGAGGAACAATGGGATCAAAATTATGGATTTAAAGTACAAGACCTTGGCAATGCATCAAAGAATTTCCCTACAACTGGAGCAAATAATTTATATTTTAAATTAATGCTAGAAGGTATGACAGCAAGACAAATGATTGCTATTAATGGTAATAAAGTAAATCCAGTATCAGGTACGGGGATTACGCTATCATTGTCAGCTGAAAATAATGCATTAGAGGGTAATATTGTTCGGATAACCTTAAAAGGACCAACACAGAATTCGATGAATAAAACGTTTCACCCAGCAAGATTTGAACTTTATAGTGATACAGCAAAAAAAAACTTGATATATCAATTTAAAATAGATCGTTGGTTTATCGTAAAACCAGGGGATACAGGTCAAAATTACAATAATGCGCTTTCGTTTTGTGAAAAACTTTCTTCACCACAAACGTATTTTGTCCCCGCGGCACAAGATTATACAAACGCAAATGGTAATGGTTGGAATTTAGGAGTACCAGGACAAGGCAATACGTATCAACGCAGAATTAGTTATTGGAATAGTTCCCGATGGGTTGGAGGATTGTTTAACGAATGGGGAATTATTTATGACTATCATGATGCAGGTTGGAGTTCTGGTGACTATTGGGTAATCGATGAATTTCAAGGTAGAAGATATAATGTTTTCGCTAAATTGGGTGATGTAGATTTTGCATTCTATCGCCCCTCTAGTGATAGGGTTGCTTGTGTTGCTTGGTAAACACTTAATAATTTCATTTACCTTAGAATGAGTAAATTATAAAAAACACTGGATTATTTACACTTTATGGTTAGAATAACCCGTTAAAAACTCATAAAGCGTTTTCCCCCGAAATCGCTTTATGGGGTTTAATCTTATTATAATTCTAACAGCTATCTATTTAATCATCGTTTCATTCGATTCTTATTAATTTAAACAGTTTTCGTTTTTAGTTTGTTTATTTCTTTTTTAGTATTATTATCAACAAATCCCATATTTATATCAGGGAATAATGTGAGTAAACTACAAAATAAAATAACCCGACGTAATTTTTTACAAAAATCATTAACTATAGCAGGTGTATCTGTACTAACGAATAATATACAATTGCCTTTTGTCTATGCAGAGCCAAACACCAATGCTAGAAGTAAGATAATCCTTACTAATTCCACAGATGAAGAAAAGATTGTTTATAGTGCTTGTTTAGTAAACTGTGGTAGCCGTTGTCCTTTAAAAGTTCATGTCAAAAACGATATTATTACTAAAATATCATCAGAAGATGGGATTAATGATTCCGTTTTTGGCTTGCATCAAATTCGCCCTTGTCTTCGTGGTAGATCTGTTCGTTGGCGAACTTATGATCCTGAACGTTTAAAGTATCCTATGCTACGCATTGGTAAACGTGGTGAAGGTAAATTTAAACGAATTTCATGGGATCAAGCCATTAGTCTACTAGCCAATAAACTTAAATATACCATTAATCAGTATGGCAATGAGGCAATTTATTACCAATATGGTTCAGGTACAACAGGAGCTAATCTTTCTGGGCGTAATGCATGTAAGCGTTTTTTAAGTACAATTGGTGGTTTTTTAAATTATCATGGCGATTATTCGAGTGGGCAAATTTCAGCTATTCGCCCTTATATTTTTGGTAATGCTAAGGATTCTTTACTTGATCAGATAAAGCATTCTGATTTAGTTGTGATGTTTGGACATAACATTGCCGAGACTCGAATGTCGGGTGGAGGGCAAGTTACAGAGCTTTTTCATGCATTAGAACAAAGTAATGCCCGGGTGATTATAATTGATCCCCGTCGCAGCGAAAGTGTGGTGGCGTATAATGCTGAGTGGATCCCGATAATTCCCGGTACCGATGCTGCGTTAGTTGCTGCTATTGGCTATGCTTTACTTGAAGAAGATCGTATTGATGATGCAATGCTCAATCAATATTGTGTTGGTTGGAACACTGAGTCATTGCCTGACAGTGCACCGCCTTTTAGTGATTTTAAATCTTATATTCTCGGATTGGGTAACGATAGAACGCCTAAAACACCAGAATGGGCAGCTAAAAAGACAGGTATTCCTGCGGAACAAATTCGTAAGCTAGCACTGGATATTGTTAACGCTAAAGCTGCATGGATTTCTCAAGGTTATGGTGTACAGCGCTGGCAAAATGGCGAACATACCGCACGTGCGATTATGATGCTACCTATTATTACAGGACAATTTGGTAAACCTGGTACCAATATTGGGACGTGGGGTGGGAGTGTTATTTATCCTATACCTAGTTTTAACCTTCCAAATCCTGTTAAAACCAGTATTCCTTTCTTTCTATGGACGAAGGCAATTGAAGATGGGCCAAGTATGACAGCTAGAAATTCTTATCTCAAAGGTAAGGAGAAGTTGGATGTAGGTATTAAATTTATCTGGAATTATGCTGGTAATGTAATTGGCAATCAACATTCAGATCTAAATCGTACTCACCAAATTTTACAAGATGAATCTAAATGTGAATTTATTCTTGTTTGGGATACGCATATGACTGCATCAGCCAAATATGCTGATTTATTGCTGCCTGATGTTTCATCAGTTGAAAATAATGATTTGATTAATAACTCTTATTCATCTGGTGCGTATAGTTATTTAATTCGTATGCAACGTACAATTAATCCGCTTTGGGAAAACCGTGCAGCTTATGATGTATTAACCGATCTTTCTGAAAAGCTAGGCGTAAAAGATAAATTTACTGAAGGTCGTTCTCAAGATGAATGGATAGAATATTGTTATGAGCAATTGCGAAAAAATGAACCTAATTTACCTCCTTTTGCTGATACCGATGGTATGGGCGTTATTGATCGCAAGCTAGCGGATAGCGATACCCAGATTGCACTAAAAGCCTTTCGAGACGATCCTATTAAAAACCCATTAAATACACCATCAGGAAAAATAGAAATCTATTCAGAAGCATTAGCTACTATCGCCAATGAATGGGAACTCGATCCAGAGGATTTTCTTCACCCTATTCCTGCCTATTTACCTGCCATTGAAGGGAGTGAAGATAAATCAAAACGCGAAAAATATCCATTGCAACTTATAGGTTTTCATACCAAAGGGCATTGCCATTCTACTTACAGCAACTTACCACAACTACGTGAAGCAGTAGCCAATAGCCTTTGGATTAATCCATTTGATGCCAAACAAAGGCAAATTAAACATGGTCAATTAGTTGAGGTTTACAACGATCGCGGTCGGCTTTATATTCCTGCCAAAGTTACACCACGAATATTACCAGGTGTGCTTGCAATACCTCAAGGTATGTGGGCCAAAACTAATGCATCAGGGGTTGATATTGGCGGATGTATTAACCGCTTAACATCGTTGCGCCCAACAGTACTTGCAAAATCGAATCCACAGCATACCAATCTGGTTGAAGTTAAACCATTATCGGTTGCAGGATTAACATTGTAAATTAAAGAGTGGATAATAAAAATGCAATATGGATTTTATATTGATTCTTCAAAATGTACCGGTTGCAAAACCTGCCAACTCAGTTGTAAAGACGAGAAAGACAATGCTTTAGGTGTTCATTTTCGCCGTGTTTATGAATATGGTGGAGGTACTTGGCAGTTGGTTGATGGTATGTGGCAAAACGATACCTTTGCCTATTATTTATCTATCTCGTGTAATCATTGTGAAGAACCAACTTGTGTACAAGGTTGCCCAACAGGTGCGATGCATAAACGAAAGCAAGATGGTTTAGTGGTTGTTAATCAAGATATTTGTATTGGTTGTCGATATTGCGAAATGCGTTGTCCTTATGGAGCACCGCAATTTGATCATCAAAAAAAGGTCATGTCAAAATGTGATGGCTGTTATGAACGTGTAGCCGAAGGTTTAAAACCAGTATGCGTTGAATCTTGCCCTCAGCGTGCGTTAGATTTTGACGAAATTGAAAAACTACGTCACCGTTATGGTGATGAATGCAATATTGCACCACTACCAAGTTCACAGCTGACTAAACCTAATATTGTGATAAAACCACATGCACATGCTAAAGCATCTGGTGATACCTTAGGTAAAGTACTTAATCCTGAGGAGGTATGAGTTATATGCATGAATTACCATTGGTATTTTTTACGGTACTCGGTCAATTATCTGCTGGGATGGTGTTGATTGGTGGCATATCATCTTTAAGCCATTATTCATACAGTTTAATTAAGATAAATAAAATGAATATGGCGGCTCTGATTGTAATGGCTGTTGCAATGCTTATTGCTTCGCTACATTTAGGTCATCCTTTTCGGGCTCTTAATGTTATTTGGGGTATTGGTCGTTCGCCGATGAGCAATGAAATTTTTTCCTTTGGTCTCTTGTTTGGAATAACATTAGTATGTGTATTACTAACTTATTTTTCTTATCATAATGATGGTAAAAAATGGCTATTGGTCAACTCACTTTGTCAACGTATATATCAAATCCCCAATTTTTCTAAAATATTATCTTTATTGTTGATCTTTTTTAGTTTAATTTTTGTTTGGATGATTGCTCTTACTTATATGCTACCAACGGTTAAAACCTGGAATACCTATTACACAGCCATTCAGATGTATACCTCTATGCTAGTGTTAGGAGGAATTGTTGCAATAGTTTTTGGGATATTTCGAATTGGCATAATTTCTTTCTTTACTGGTGTAATATCGATTCTGTTATTAAAAATTCCTTATATTAATTTAATGACCTCAGTATCACCTGAACTTACCTCAAAACAATATATTTGGATGTTAATTCAATGCCTATTATTAGTACTCGCACTTGTTTTAGTTTTTGTAAATATTTATCGATCTAAGCAATCAACAATAATTTACTCTGTTGCTTTTATTATTGTTTTATTTGCCGAGTTATGTGGGAGAATTGCGTTTTATAATTTATGGACTATTCAAATGTAAAATTAATAACATTTTAATGTTTTTAATAACAATAAAAACATACTATACAATAGGGACTGTTGATTTTTTTAACAAAAAATAAACAGATATACTAGTGTCTTTCTATAAAAATAACGACTATCTTCTATAAATAATTAATACCAAGCTCAAGCACTTATTGATAGCAAAAACTTGACATTATCTCCCCTGGGGTCTAGAATCTTGCGACCCAAAACTTATACACATAGGTTTTGGTCTACAGTTATTAATTACGTATCTAAAAAGCAATTTTAAATTTATTTTAATTAATCAGGAGCTTATTAATGGCAACAATTAATCAGCTGGTACGCAAACCAAGAGCACTAAAGGAAGCAAAAAGCAACGTTCCTGCCCTTGAAGCATGCCCGCAAAAACGCGGTGTTTGTACTCGTGTTTACACAACTACACCGAAAAAACCAAACTCAGCATTACGTAAAGTATGTCGTGTACGTTTAACCAACGGTTTTGAAGTTACTTCTTATATCGGTGGTGAAGGTCATAACCTACAAGAACATAGTGTAATTTTAATCCGTGGTGGTCGTGTTAAAGACTTACCAGGTGTTCGTTACCACACTGTTCGCGGTGCATTAGACTGCGCAGGTGTTAAAGATCGTAAACAAAGCCGTTCTAAATACGGTGTTAAACGACCTAAAGCTTAATGGAACTCCGTTAAGTAAGGCCAAACTATATAATTCCATTTAACTCATTTGAGTTTTGGGTAAACCTGAAAATTTATAACATATAAACGGAGTATTCCAATGCCACGTCGTCATGTTGTCGGTCAAAGAAAAATTCTTCCTGATCCGAAGTTCGGTTCAGAGTTACTGGCGAAATTTGTAAATATTTTAATGATAGATGGTAAAAAATCTATCGCAGAATCAATCGTATATTCAGCTCTTGATAAATTAGCTGAGCGTAGTGGAAAAGACCACTTAGCAGCTTTTGAAGTTGCATTAGATAACGTAAGACCAACTGTAGAAGTTAAGTCACGTCGCGTTGGTGGTTCTACATACCAAGTTCCTGTTGAAGTGCGTCCAGTACGTCGTAATGCACTTGCAATGCGTTGGATTGTAGATGCTGCACGTAAACGTGGCGATAAATCAATGGCTTTACGCCTAGCGAATGAACTTATGGATGCTTTTGAAAACAAAGGTACCGCTGTGAAAAAACGCGAAGATGTTCATCGTATGGCTGAAGCTAATAGAGCGTTTGCACACTATCGTTGGTAATATTCGCACTTATAATTGTATAAGTGACTTGAATTTGGACTGATAGCCCTTATCTGCTATCGGTCACCAAAATGATGTTTTATTAAGCAAACGATTCTAAACAGAGGATTAATATGGCTCGTACAACCCCTATAGCACGCTACCGTAACATCGGTATCAGTGCACATATTGACGCAGGTAAAACAACAACGACTGAACGTATTTTGTTTTATACTGGCGTTAGTCACAAAATTGGTGAAGTTCATGATGGTGCAGCTACCATGGACTGGATGGAACAAGAACAAGAACGTGGTATTACTATCACATCTGCAGCAACAACAGCTTTCTGGTCTGGCATGGGTCAACAATTTGAACCACACCGTATCAACATCATCGACACCCCTGGACACGTTGACTTTACAATCGAAGTTGAACGTTCTATGCGTGTTCTTGATGGTGCAGTAATGGTTTACTGTGCGGTTGGTGGTGTGCAACCTCAATCAGAAACTGTATGGCGTCAAGCAAACAAATATAAAGTTCCACGTATTGCATTTGTCAACAAAATGGACCGTATGGGAGCTAACTTCTTACGTGTTGTTGATCAAATCAAAACTCGTTTAGCAGCGGTTCCAGTTCCTTTAGTTTTACCAATCGGTGCTGAAGAAGGATTTACTGGTGTTGTTGATTTACTTAAACGTAAAGCAATTAACTGGAATGATGCTGATCAAGGTGTAACATTTACTTATGAAGATGTGCCAGCTGACATGGTTGACCAAGTTGAAGAATGGCGTTCTTTCTTAATAGAAACTGCAGCTGAAGCAAGTGAAGAGTTGATGGAAAAATACCTTGGTGGTGAAGAGTTAACTGAGCAAGAAGTGAAAGCCGCATTGCGTGAGCGCGTACTTGCCAACGAAATCATCTTAGTAACTTGTGGTAGTGCCTTTAAAAACAAAGGTGTGCAATTCATGCTTGATGCTGTTATTGAATACTTACCAGCGCCAACTGATGTACCAGCAATCAAAGGTGAATTACCAAATGGTGAAGCTGCTGAACGTCACTCAAGTGATGATGAGCCATTCTCATCATTAGCGTTCAAAATTGCAACAGACCCATTTGTTGGTAACTTAACATTCTTCCGTGTTTACTCTGGTGTTGTTAACTCTGGTGATACTGTTCTTAACTCTGTGAAAGATAAGAAAGAACGTTTTGGTCGTATCGTTCAGATGCACGCTAACAAACGTGAAGAAATTAAAGAAGTTCGCGCAGGCGATATTGCTGCTGCAATTGGTCTTAAAGATGTCACAACTGGGGATACTCTTTGTGCTGAAAGTGCACCAATTATTCTTGAAAGAATGGAATTCCCTGAGCCGGTAATTTCGGTTGCTGTTGAACCAAAAACTAAAGCTGACCAAGAAAAAATGGGCCTTGCTTTAGGTCGACTAGCACAAGAAGACCCTTCATTCCGTGTTCACACTGATGAAGAATCTGGTCAAACTATTATTTCTGGTATGGGTGAACTTCACTTAGAAATCATCGTTGACCGTATGAAACGTGAATTTAAAGTGGAAGCAAATGTTGGTAAACCACAAGTTGCTTACCGTGAGACAATTCGCAATGAAGTAGAACAAGAAGGTAAATTTGTTCGTCAGTCTGGTGGTCGTGGTCAATACGGCCATGTATGGTTAAAAATCAAACCATTGGAAGCTGGTGGCGAAGGCTACAAATTCAACAACGAAATCGTTGGTGGTGTGGTTCCTAAAGAATACATCCCTGCGGTTGATAAAGGCTGTCAAGAACAAATGAAAAACGGTGTTCTTGCTGGTTACCCAATTGTTGATGTTGAAGTCACTATCTTTGATGGTTCTTACCATGATGTTGACTCATCAGAAATGGCATTTAAAATTGCTGGTTCAATGGCATTTAAAGATGGCTTCATGAAAGCTAAACCTGTGCTTTTAGAACCAATTATGAAAGTCGAAGTTGAAACTCCAGAAGATTATATGGGTGATGTTATCGGTGACTTAAACCGTCGTCGTGGTATGATCGAAGGAATGGAAGATACTGCAACAGGTAAAACTGTTAAAGCACAAGTTCCACTTTCAGAAATGTTTGGTTATGCAACAGACCTTCGTTCACAAACTCAAGGTCGTGCTTCTTACTCAATGGAGTTCTTGAAGTACAATGAAGCACCAACAAATATTGCAACCGCAATTATTGAAGCTCGTAAAGCGAAATAATTTTATCTAAATAAAGTAACACTTCCCTTAATCAATTAAGGGAAGTGATTTAATAAAGGAACATTAAGATGTCTAAAGAAAAATTTGAACGTACAAAACCCCATCTAAACGTTGGTACAATCGGCCACGTTGACCACGGTAAAACAACTTTAACTGCTGCAATTACTTCTGTACTTGCTAAAAAATACGGCGGTCAAGCTCGTGCATTCGATCAAATCGATAACGCACCAGAAGAAAAAGCACGTGGTATCACCATCAACACTTCACACGTTGAATACGATACACCAACTCGTCACTACGCACACGTAGACTGCCCAGGCCATGCTGACTATGTTAAAAACATGATCACTGGTGCGGCACAAATGGACGGTGCTATCTTAGTAGTAGCAGCAACAGATGGTCCTATGCCACAAACTCGTGAACACATCCTTTTAGGTCGTCAAGTAGGTGTTCCTTACATCATCGTATTCTTAAATAAATGTGATATGGTTGATGACGAAGAATTATTAGAATTAGTTGAAATGGAAGTACGTGAACTTCTATCTCAATATGATTTCCCAGGTGATGATACACCAGTCATTCGTGGTTCTGCGCTTAAAGCGTTAGAAGGCGATGCAGCATGGGAAGACAAAATTGTTGAATTAGCAGAAGCATTAGATAGCTATATTCCAGAGCCAGAGCGTGATATCGACAAACCATTCCTATTACCAATTGAAGACGTATTCTCAATTTCAGGACGTGGTACAGTAGTAACTGGTCGTGTTGAACGCGGTGTAATCAAAGTTGGTGAAGAAGTTGAAATTGTTGGTATCAAGCCAACCACTAAAACAACTTGTACTGGTGTTGAAATGTTCCGTAAATTACTTGACGAAGGTCGTGCAGGTGAAAACGTTGGTGTATTACTACGTGGTACAAAACGTGAAGAAATCGAACGTGGTCAAGTACTTGCAAAACCAGGTTCAATCACTCCACATACTGATTTTGAATCAGAAGTGTATATTTTAAGCAAAGATGAAGGTGGTCGTCACACTCCATTCTTCAAAGGTTACCGTCCACAGTTCTACTTCCGTACAACTGACGTAACTGGTACTATCGAATTACCAGAAGGTGTAGAAATGGTAATGCCTGGAGATAACATCAAAATGACAGTATCATTAATTCACCCAATCGCAATGGCAGACGGCTTACGTTTTGCGATTCGTGAAGGTGGTCGTACTGTTGGTGCGGGTGTTGTTGCTAAAGTTATTAAGTAATCAAACTTACCGTAATAAAGAGCAACTATTGATGCTCTTTATAATCAGTAAAAAAGGTGCATTTAGGTGTGCCTTTTTTATTTTTTAATCAATAATTTCATATATACTTAAAGTTAACTAACCGCAGTAACCTTATATTTTCTACAGCATTATAAAACGTCAAGCCTCGAACATATTTCCGTTAAAAGAAAGCCTTTAGCCAATTATTCTAAATGTCTATTAATACTTTTACTAATTTATCTAGCATATTTTTAGTACATCATTGATATTAAAAATAAATTTCACTATTTACAGTTATACATAAGGTTGTTATTAGTGAATTTAATTCATGATACTATCAATTAGAAACTTATTTATTTCAATAAATATAAGGGTTAGAATAATTTATCGAAAATATATTATTCGCTTATTGTTAGAAGGATAAAGTTTATTCAAATTAATTTTTACAAGGGAGGATTTTATGGAATATTTACAACTTGGCAACTCTGAGATTAAAGTGTCTCGTCTTTGTTTAGGATGTATGAGTTTTGGTGATCCTGCCAGTAAAATGCATGCATGGACACTTAATCCCGATCAAAGCGAAACAATTATTAAACATGCACTAGATTTAGGAATTAATTTTATTGACACTGCCAACACTTATTCTGCCGGTACAAGCGAAGAATATTTAGGACGGGCAATCAAAAAAAATATCGCTCGCGACAAAGTCATATTGGCAACAAAAGTCTATTTTAACGAAGGACACCTATCAAAAACCGCAATTGAAAGGGAAATAGACGGATCGCTTAAACGACTTGGCACTGACTATGTTGATTTATACATCATTCATCGCTTTGACGATACAACACCAATGGAAGAAACAATGCAAGCTTTACACAATCTTGTCAAGGCAGGAAAAGTCAGAGCTTTAGGAGCTTCGGCTATGTATGGATACCAATTTTATAACATGCAACTTGTGGCAAAGCAAAATGGTTGGACGCCTTTTATTTCTATGCAAAATTACTACAATTTACTTTACCGTGAAGATGAACGCGAGCTTATCCCTATCTGCCAACAATTCAATGTCTCTTTAACACCATATAGCCCTTTAGCTGCAGGCAGGCAGGCTTGCTCGCCTAGCATGGAAAACCAACACCTTACGCAGCCAAACCGATCAAGTCGCCAAGTCTAAATATGATGGCACGCAAAAAGCTGATGTCAGCATTGTGCAAAGAGTTAATGAACTTGCACAAAAATATGAAGTAACCATGACACAAATAGCATTAGCTTGGCAATTTGCTAAAGGAGTCACTTCACCAATTATTGGTGCAACTAAAACCAATTATCTCGATTATGCTGTTGGATCACTTAAAGTATTTTTATCGGAGGAAGATATTGAATATTTAGAAGAACAATACATACCACATCGTATTGTTGGGGCGCTTTAATTTGTGAAATAAGATGATTACGAAGAAGTTAGCAAACTTTTTAGCCATTTGATGAAATAAATAGCAGTATGATTTTGGGGGAATTTGTCCCTCCCTAATGTAGTAGTTAAGTTTTCTGACACAGCTAATTAGTTTTATTCCAACAATAAAAGAGAATATACCCATTCTCTATTTAACGTATCAAGCAAGCATTTAAAAATAACCGCAATCACAGAGTCGCTGGAGTTGTTTTTTTTAGCATAGAAGAATTCCTCTTATAATGGACTCCTCTCTATTAGATCAAAGAACTCGCCAAAAAGCGAGTTCATTGTCATCAATCTGAAACCAGACATTATGTCTGATTTTTTTACTTTTTATCACGACAATATTTAAAAATCTAAATTCGCCGCTTTAAGGGCATTTTCTTCAATAAATAGTCGGCGTGGTTCAACTTCATCCCCCATTAATGTGGTAAATAATTGATCCGCTTCAATTGCATCTTTTATGGTGACTTGCAACATGCGACGACTGGTTGGATCCATTGTGGTTTCCCATAACTGTTCTGGGTTCATTTCACCTAGTCCTTTATAACGCTGAATAGTTAATCCACGACGTGATTCTTTAATTAACCAATCAACAGCTTCATCAAAAGATTCTACGGGTTGTTTGCGTTCTCCACGTTGAATAAAGGCGCTGTCTTCAAGTAGATCTTTTAATTGTGCACCAAGGTGGCAGATATTACGGTATTCATTACTATGGATGAATACTTGATCTAATGGATAATGAGTATCTACACCATGAGTTTTTACTTTAATGATTGGCACATATAGTTGTGCTTTTTCATTATATTCAGCTGAATAAAGGTAGCTGCTACCATGTTGTTCTTTATTTGATAGTTTTTCAACAAGGGTTTTTGCCCAATTTTCGGCTTGTTGTTGGTTTTGTAAAATACTTTCGTTTAATACATCATGATAAACCAATTCCGATAGCAACGCTTTTGGATAGCGACGTTCCATTTTTGTAATAAGTTTTTCGACTTTTTGATATTCAGCAATTAGTTTTTCTAATGCTTCGCCTGCAAGTGCAGGTGCATGGTCATTGACATGTAACGATGCATCTTCAAGCGCTAAGGCAATTTGAAATTGCGTCATTGCCTCATCATCTTTGATATATTGTTCTTGCTTGCCTTTTTTGACTTTGTATAAAGGTGGCTGTGCAATATAAACATAACCTCGCTCAATGATTTCTGGCATTTGTCGGTAGAAGAATGTTAATAATAATGTTCGAATATGCGAGCCATCAACGTCGGCATCGGTCATGATAATAATACTGTGGTAACGCATTTTGTCTGGGTTATATTCATCACGGCCAATTCCACAACCTAATGCGGTAATTAGTGTTCCGACTTCTTGAGATGAGAGCATTTTGTCAAAACGGGCTTTTTCAACATTTAAAATTTTACCTTTAAGCGGTAAGATTGCTTGATTTTTGCGGTTGCGTCCCTGTTTTGCTGACCCCCCCGCAGAGTCCCCTTCCACTAAGTATAATTCAGATAAAGCTGGGTCTTTTTCTTGGCAATCAGCAAGTTTACCTGGTAATCCGCCTAAGTCTAAGGCGCCTTTTCGACGTGTCATTTCGCGCGCTTTACGGGCGGCTTCTCGTGCTCTTGCAGCATCGATGATTTTTCCGACAACAATTTTGGCATCACTTGGGTTTTCAAGTAGATATTCTGTTAACTTTTCGCCCATTACGGATTCAACGGCGGATTTTACTTCTGATGATACCAATTTGTCTTTGGTTTGTGATGAGAATTTGGGGTCAGGTACTTTAACTGATACTACCGCAATTAAACCCTCACGAGCATCATCACCTGTGGCGCTGATTTTGGCTTTTTTGCTGTATCCTTCAGCTTCCATATAGTTGTTTAATGTGCGCGTCATTGCTCCACGGAAACCCGCCAAGTGAGTACCGCCATCTCGTTGTGGAATGTTGTTAGTAAAGCAATAGATGTTTTCTTGGTAACCATCGTTCCATTGTAGTGCTACTTCAACACCAATACCGTCTTTTTCTGTGCTGAAGTAAAATATTTTAGGATGAATAGGATTTTTATTTTTGTTTAAGTATTCAACAAACGCTTGAATGCCACCTTCGTAGTGGTAATGTTCATTTTTGCCTGTGCGCTCATCAAGTAATCTTATTGATACGCCTGAGTTTAAGAATGATAATTCTCGTAGTCGTTTTGCTAATATTTCGTAGACAAACTCAATATTGGTAAATGTTTCTGGGCTTGGCCAGAAGCGTACATAAGTGCCAGATTCAGATGTTTCGCCAATTACTTTTAGGGGAGCTTGCGGGACACCTAAGTTATAAACTTGTTGGTGGATTTTTCCATCACGATAAATAACTAATTCTAATTTATCTGATAAGGCGTTAACAACTGAAACACCTACACCATGCAAACCACCAGATACTTTGTAAGAATTATCATCAAATTTACCGCCAGCATGCAATACGGTCATGATAACTTCTGCTGCTGAAATACCTTCTTCTTCATGAATACCTGTTGGAATACCGCGACCATCGTCACGTACAGAAACAGAGTTATCAGGGTGGATTGTTACTTCAATATGGTGACAATATCCAGCTAATGCTTCATCTATGGCATTATCAACAACTTCAAAAACCATATGGTGAAGTCCTGTACCATCATCAGTATCACCAATATACATACCTGGACGTTTACGGACAGCATCAAGCCCTTTGAGTACTTTAATGCTAGAAGAATCATAAGAATTGGACATGGATTTCTCGACTTTTTTGATTGTTTATATCGTTCTGTATATTTACGAAATTATACCAGATTTTATGTGAAAAATCTTATCATTTTCATCGATCATATGGGTAATTTGCGATTGGTTAACTGCAGTAATAAATACTTGTGAATTAGCTTGTTTTAAACGTTTGGCTAACAATTCGCGTTTATTGTTATCTAATTCAGATGCAAAATCATCAAGTAGGTAGATACAAGCTTGGGTATTTTGCTTGGAGTAATATTCACCTTGAGATAAACGTAATGCGCACATTAATAATTTTAATTGTCCACGTGATAACAGATCTTCAACTGGAATGTTATCAACACGTAATCGAATATCTGCTTTATGTGGTCCGGCTGATGTGTAGTTAAGGAGTTTGTCTCGTTCATACTGTTTGCGTAATATTTCAGCATAATCAGTACCATGCTCCCAACCTTGGTAATATTGGCAATTAAGTTGGTATTCGGGTAAAAAATCATGGCATGTTTGTATAATTTCAGGAAAAATATGTTGTGAGTAGTTTTCTCTAATGTGGCTAATTTTTTCAGCGATGGGCGCAAGTTCTTTGTCCCAAGGTAATAATTGATTATAGCTATGGGATTGCTTTAATAATGCATTGCGTTGTTTAAATAAACGCTTTAAATTATTCCATAAATGAACAAATTCAGGGTGGTGATGAAAACATCCCCAATCAATAAATGCTCGGCGATATTTAGGTCCACCAGTCAATAAATCAAATCCTTCAGGTGTGATTAGTTGAATGGGTAATAATTTGGCTAAATCGGTTAATCGATAACCTTCATCTCCATCTATTCTGATTTTATTATCATTATTACGCGATTTAGCAAGTCCAATTGAGTGAATTTGTTGATTGGACGTGTTTAGTTCGCTGAATAATATTAGTTCTGGCTGTTCATGTTGAATAATTCGATTAGATTGAGTGTGTCTAAATGCACGACCATGACCAAGCATATAAATGGCTTCAAGTAAGCTCGTTTTTCCACTCCCGTTATCGCCAACAATGAAGTTGAAATGTGGCGATAAAGATAATTGTGCATAACTAATATTACGAAAATGATGAACTTTAATTTTTGAAAGAGTCATATGCTTTAAATTATTCCGGACGAAGCCGGAATATTAAGTGAGATTGGATTATAAGCGCATTGGCATAACAACATAAGTTGCTGTTTGATTATTGATATCTTCTATTTGTACACTTGATGTTGCATCGGTTAATAATAGTTGTACGCTATCACATTTCAATGTATTTAATATATCAAGTAGATAGGTTACATTGAAGCCAATCTCAAGCTCTGCGGATTCATATTTTACGTCAATAACTTCTTCTGCTTCTTCTTGTTCTGGGTTGTTTGCTGTAATCTTTATTTGATTGTTATGGACATAAAGTCGAATACCACGGAATTTTTCATTAGATAAGATCGCAACTCTTGATAGGGCGTTTCTAAGTTCTTCGCAAGATACTTCAAGTGGTTTATCTGGGTTGCGTGGTAATACTCGTTTGTAGTCAGGGAATCTTCCATCAATGAGTTTTGATGTGAAAGTGAAATCACCAAGATTAACCCGTAAGTTATTATTACCAATTTGCATATTGATTAATTCTTCGTTATCACTAACCAGTTTTGCAAGCTCTAGTACCCCTTTTCTTGGTAAAATGACAGAATGATTAGTTTTAGTATCTTGTTCAATAGGTTGTGAGCATAAAGCTAATCGATGTCCATCTGTTGCAACTGATTTTAGTAAACCATCTTCAATTTCAAATAACATGCCATTTAGGTAATATCTTACGTCTTGATTCGCCATTGAAAATTGTACTGCATCAATAAGGCGTTTAATGGTTTTTTGTGGAACTGAAAGTTCAACATCACTTTGCCAATTTTCTAGATTTGGAAAATCGGTAGCTGGTAGTGTTGATAATGAAAATTTACTACGTCCTGATTGAATCATCAATCGGTTATCGTCAACGCTTATCGAAATTTTGGCGTCATTAGGTAAGTTTCGACAGATATCAAGAAACTTTCTTGCTGGCACGGTTGTTGCGCCAGGTTCACTTGGTTCAATTAATGGTAGATGAGATATCATCTCTATTTCAAGATCAGTTCCTGTCATCGATAGCGTGTTATCACTCACTTGTAATAATAAATTCCCCAAAATTGGTAGTGTAGGGCGACTACTTAATGGTGCACTTACAAGTTGTAATGGCTTTATTAGTTTTTCACGATCTATAATAAATTTCATAGTATTGATTCTTTTTAAGTTGATAATGTTCGAATTAAATTGGAGTAATCTTCTTTAATGTTATTACTTTCTTCTTTTAACTCTGCGATCTTTCTACATGCATGTAATACAGTCGTGTGATCTCTTCCACCAAAGCCGTCACCGATTTCAGGTAGGCTTTTATTTGTGAGCTCTTTGGCAAGCGCCATTGCTACTTGCCGTGGTCTTGCCACAGAACGAGAACGACGTTTAGAAAGTAAATCTGATACTTTAATTTTATAATATTCGGCAACTGTCTTTTGTATATTTTCAATGGTGACAAGTTTTTCTTGTAAAGCGAGTAAATCTTTTAAGGCATCTTTAACAAAATCAATGGTAATGGCCTTTCCTGTAAAATTAGCATTAGCGATAACTCGATTAAGTGCGCCCTCTAATTCACGAACATTAGAGCGTAATCGTTTAGCAATAAAAAAAGCGACTTCTTCAGGTAATTTAATATGATTTTCCTCGGCTTTTTTCATTAAAATTGCAACCCGTGTTTCTAGTTCAGGTGGCTCAATTGCAATGGTTAGTCCCCAACCAAAACGTGATTTTAGTCGGTCTTCAACGCCATTAATTTCTTTTGGATAGCGATCTGACGTTAAAATAATTTGCTGATTACCTTCTAATAAAGAGTTAAAGGTATGGAAAAATTCTTCTTGAGATCGCTCTTTATTTGCAAAAAACTGAATGTCATCGATAAGTAAAGCATCAACAGAACGGTAGTAATTTTTAAATTCTTCGATAGCGTTATTTTGTAGTGCTTTGACCATGTCTTGCACAAAGCGCTCGGAATGCATGTAAACAACTTTGGCGTTGGCTTTTTTTGCCATTATTTGATTGCCAACTGCATGTAATAAATGCGTTTTACCTAAACCGGTGGAACCATATAAGAATAGTGGATTATAAGCTTTTCCTGGATTTTCAGCTACTTGTTTTGCAGCCGCAACAGCAAGTTGGTTTGATTTACCCTCAACAAAACTATTAAAAGTGTGCTTATGGTTAATACCTGAATGATACACATGATTATTATTGGTTTCTTTTGTTGTTTTCCATGCAGGAACAACCTCTGCTTTCTTTGGGTTATTTTGTTCTTTTTTATCTGCGGATACGGTTGAACCAACTTCAAGAAATAATTTTAGAGAATCGTCATTAATTAGTTTATTTAATAGTTGAGAAATAGTAGTTAAATATTTATTTCTTACCCAATCTAGGACAAATCTATTGGGCGCATAGATATAGAGTTTATTATCAACCATTTCCGCTTGCAACGGGCGAATCCATAAGTTGAATTCTGTTGTGGGGATTTCTTCTTGTAATTGAGAAAGGCAATCTTGCCAAATAGCGGTAGGCACGGCAACTCCTTTAACTTTGCTTACTAACAATATCGTGAAGTATTATAATCTTTTTTGTGGATAATTTGTAGATCTAAGGTAATATTTAATTTAGTTGTTAACAATAAAAATAAGAAAAACCCGGCTTATAACCGGGTCTTAATGAAGTATCTAAATAACAAAAAATTAATTTGTTTCATTAGTTACTTGAACTTCTTTTTTGTTAAGTGCTTTAACTTCAATTTCAACACGACGATCTGGAGCTAAACAAGCTTTTAAGCTAGCACCACGAAGAGCATTACATTTTGTACCAGTAACTGGTTGAGATTTACCCACACCACGAGCGCTAATTAGGTTAGAAGGAACACCTTTAGCAATTAAATATTTCATTACTGAGTTAGCACGTTGTTCAGATAGTTTTTGGTTATAATTAACTGAACCAATACGGTCAGTATGACCAATTACTACGATAGCGCTTTCAGTTGGGTTAAGTTTAACAAGGTTTGTAAGTAAGTTGTCTAATGCTTGACGACCTTCAGCTTTTAAATCAGCTTTTGCATAAGCAAATAGTACATCTTCATTTAATACATAACGGTTTACTTCAGTTTTTAGTTCAACCGGAGCTGGAGTAGCTGGTGAACCTAAACGGTAAGTAATACCTAAACTTACAGTACCTGCGTCTGGAGATGCGTCAGTTTTAGTATGAATATGTTGAACATATTGGTATTCTAAACGAGTAGAGAAGTCTTCGTCGAAACGATAGTCAAGACCTAATGCATAGACTGGAGATACATCAGTTTTAGTTCCACCATGACCGTGTTCTATTCTAGTGTCACCACTGTTTTTCCATTTAGCAATAGTAACCATACCTCCAGCACGACCATAAATATCTAGATCGCCAATGATAGGGTAGCTTAATTTACCGGTTAATGAAACGCCTTGTGCAGAAAGTTTACTATTACCCGCTTTAGTCTTATCATCAGTCCAAGTTCTTTTATATTTAGCAGAACCTAACCAATCATAACCTAACTCAAATGCTAAATATGGGTTTGCCTGGAAACCAAGGAAAGCACCACCAACAACATTGCTACGATTTGAAGTTTTAATACCAACTTCATCTTTATCAAAGCCACGAACTTTATGTGCATCTAATCGATAAAGCTCTGACCAACCTAATTTAGCACCTGTATAAAAAGTGTTGTCTTCGTATGCTGCGTTAGCCGCAGTAGCTGTTAAACTTGCAACTGCGATTGCTAGAGCTAGAGTAGTTTTTTTCATTTTATTGCCTCAACTTAAATGTTGTTATAGACGTTGTTTAGTTTCTTTATTGTTTAATAATTTACTTCAAATAAAAAGAACAATCATTTATTGTTATAAAATTATGTTACCCATAATCTGTTGCCTAGTATAGCATAGATAATAGGCAAATCTATAGTTATTGCTGTCACAACAAAAAAATATTTAAATAATTTTATCAAATAATTTTGTTAATTGTTATGTAAAAGTCATTAATGGAATTTGCTAATGTATTAGCCATAATAAAGAAGTCAGCTTCTAATCTTTTATCAAATTCATCTGAACCGATATCTTCGTTTTCATCCAAAATAATAGAATCGAACTTAATTCGTTTAAATGTTAGGTCACTATTAATAATAAAGCTAACGCCTCTTTCATCAATAATTTTTATTTTAGTGATCCATTTCCCTGAATCGAAATGGACACGCATTTCATCACTGGTGATTTCTTGATTTTTACAGCTAATAATTCCATTCCCTTCAAGAGGATCTTTTAGTTCGGCTTGATCGCCTAATAAAAATGGTGGGAATTTTAGGTTTTCCTTAGCCCATGTGGTCATAACCTGTTCAAGCGGTTTATCAATCGATAAAGGCGTTAAAGCGAGTGAGCCAAGCTCTTTACGTAAAATCGCTAAGATATCTTCTGATTGTTTAAAGCTACTGCAGTCAACAATAATGCGTTTATTATGCGTATCTAACCATAACCAATAATGATTATATTTACTAAAAGCTCTTGGCATTAGATCGATCATAACCTCATCTTTTAAGGTGGCTTTTTCGTTTTTAGTTAGTTTTCTGCTTAGTGCTTGTTCTTGTTTATCGATTTTTTCTAATAAAGCTTGTTTTATTACGGGAGCTGGTAATATTTTTGTTTCTTTTTTTATCCGTAATAATAAATGCCCTTGCATGTCAACTATAAAATCATCTTGATTATTATCATGATAAGGTGAAACCCAGCCCATCTTTGTGGTGTCTAAATTACCACATGGAGTAAAAGGGTGAGACTTTAGCGCTTTTTCTATTGCATCTTTATTAAGTAACGTGTCACTATTAAGTTGGTAAATTATGGCATTTTTAAACCAAAGCATACTTTTCTATTTCCTGCATTTTTGTGATAAAGAGTTATCATTGTTTAAATGAGTAACAACTTATAGAGAATAATAAGCTGTCATTATTTGGTTATTGAGTATAAATGTATATTTATCAGAAGCTATAAGATACACCCATATAAATCGAGGTTACCGTGCTATTATCCACCATTGGGCTATCTGCCGCATCACCAGTTAATTTGTCAATATGAACACCACCAAATGTCGCAATATTTGGGGTTAATGAATATTGTGCAGCTAATTCAGCATAAGGTGTCAATGACGCATCAGCATTAAAGTATCGTAATCCTGAACGAGAGGTTTCTTTATGTGAAACACCATAATAATAATCATTGTGCTTATTATTAGCCCAATTTATACCGATGGTGGGCGCAACAATCAAATTGCCTTGCATATAAGGAACGGTATAATCAGCATTTACTAAAATACTATTACTTTCATTTAATACATCAGTTCCTACACTACTGGAAAAACTTCCCCAATTGGTATCAATAGAATACTCGATTTCTGCAAGTAATGTTGAATGGCGGCTATCAAGTAGCCTTAATTGGTGGTTATCTGAATCATGTGGCTTAAATTCGTTAGATAAATAACGTGCGCCAATAGAGACGCTTTGATTGTCTTGATTATAAGCATAAATACCTGCCGACAGGTCATCGATAAAAAACAGACCATTATCATAATCAATATGAGGAATAGGGTAATAATTAGCACTATAACTTTTATACGGTGAATTAGCCCGACCCACACCAACCCCGATAGAGGTAGAGTCAGCTAATGCAATTTGGGTAACTCCTAAAGTTATTATTGATAAAATAGATAGTGTACAAAATGTTTTTTTCATTTTTCATACCCATATATAAAAGGTGATCACCTGTCGTTATTTATACTAATTTTATATCTTATTGATGGTTAGTTTTGTCGTCACACAATCTATACATTAATTGTACATTGTAACAAACAAATTTCCTGAATAATAATGCCACATTTTATCATGTTTGAATATCAATTAGTGAGACAACTTATGAGTAAACCAACTTTAGAAATGATTAATAGCCGTCCTGATGATGCTATCTTGTTAGCAGATGAGGCAAAATATTGTTCTTTTGGTGATACAGTGCATTATGTAGAACCACCAAAAATTTTTGATGGTTGTGAAGGTAGTTATATGTATGACAAAGAAGGCAAAGCTTTCCTTGATCTACAAATGTGGTATTCTGCATGTAACTTCGGTTATGCCAATGAACGTTTAAACAATGTTCTTAAAAAGCAAATTGATACCTTACCACAATGTGCTAGCCAATATTTACACCCAACTAAAATTGAATTAGCTAAAACTATTGCTCAAGGTATGGAAAAGCGATTTGGTTATGAAGGGCGAGTACATTTCAATGTAGGTGGTTCACAGTGTATTGAAGACTCTTTAAAAGTTGTTCGTAATGCTACTGGTGGTAAATCATTAATGTTCGCTTTCCAAGGTGGATACCATGGTCGAACTTTAGGTGCTTCATCAATTACATCAAGTTATCGTTATCGTCGTCGCTATGGTCATTTTGGTGATCGTGCGATGTTTGTTCCTTTCCCATATCCTTTCCGTCGTCCAAAAGGCATGACAGCGGAGGAGTATGGTGAACATCTAGTCGCAGAATTTGCGCGTTTATTTGAAACTGAATACCACGGTGTTTGGGATCCAAAAGTTGGGCAAGCTGAATATGCAGCGTTCTATGCTGAACCTTTACAGGCAACAGGTGGTTATATTGTTCCTCCTCGTAATTACTTTAAAGGACTTAAAAAAGTTTTAGATCAGTATGGTATTTTATTGGTGGTTGATGAAATCCAAATGGGCTTTTATCGTACAGGTAAACTTTGGTCAATTGAACACTTTGATGTTAAACCTGATGTTGTTGTTTTTGCTAAAGCATTAACTAATGGTCTTAATCCACTAGGTGGTTTATGGGCGCGTGAAGAATTAATCAATCCTCAAGTATTCCCAGTTGGCTCAACCCACTCAACTTTTGCATCAAATCCGTTAGGTACAGCTGTTGGTCTTGAAGTATTAAAAATGACTTCTGAAACAGATTACGAAAAAATGGTAATGGATAGTGGTGCTTATTTCCTTGAGGGTTTAAAAACACTTGAGAAGAAACATAAAGAAATTGGTGAAGTTGATGGTTTAGGCTTGGCACTTCGCGCAGAAATTTGTACAGAAGATGGCTTTACAGCTAATAAAGCCTTAGTTGACAAAATGGTTGATATTGGTATGTCAGGTGATCTTGATTGGAAAGGTACCAAAATGGGATTAGTGCTTGATATTGGTGGTTACTATAAAAATGTGATTACTTTTGCACCATCTTTACACATTTCTCGTCAGGAAATTGATCAAGGTATTGAACTTCTAGATCAGTTAATTACCCGAGCGAAAAAAGAACTTTAATTGTTTGATCTTCATAATCCCGTCAATGTCTATTGGCGGGATTATGTGTTACAGCCAATCATAGATTTACCTTATGAAATACCTTAATCAGTTAGAACCTAATGAATTAATAGACAATTTTTTAGCTCATCCTCCGCAAGATTTTTCAGCATGGCTGAGCGAAGATGGTGTGCCTATTTTTTCTGCTAAGTTTGATCTTCTTACTACTGCAGATGATGATTTCAGGCATAAAGTTCAGAAACTTCCTTTTTATAATAAATGGCGGCGTTATTTACAACCTCATACTTGTTTTGTTGGTGCTACTGTTTCGGAATATGCATTATTAACTGATAACGTTGATGCGAATCAATTGGCTGAACACCTTAAAGCAGCTTATGCTAAGCAGTATCCTTTTTTTATTGTTAAAGATATTCCTGTTGCTTCTCCTTTACTAAACGAAAAAGACAACCATTATTCAATGGATTTTATTTCGTCATTAAAAGAAAATGGTTTTATAGAAGTTGAAGGGCAGGCATTAGCTTGGGTTCCGATTGATTTTGCAAATATGGACGAGGTTTTTTTACAGTTTTCTTATAGCCGACGTAAAAATTTTAGAAGAAAATTAAGATCACGTGAAAAATTAAATATTAATGTTTTGCATAGTGGTGATGATTGTTTTTTTAATGATACTGTTCTAGATGAGTATTATCAATTGTATCTTAATGTTTATCAGCAAAGTGAAATACATTTTGACTTATTGACCAAACCATTTTTCACCCAACTATTACAATGTAAAACCCAAAATGCACATATAGTGACTTATCACTATAATGATAGGTTGGTGGGGTTCAATATTTGTTTTGTTGTTAATAATATGCTAGTTGATAAATATATCGGTATGGTTTATCCACAGGCAAGGGAACTTAATCTCTATTTTGTAAGTTGGTTTGTTAATCTTGAATATGCTTTACAGCAAGGTTTTAGTCACTATATTGCAGGTTGGACTGATCCCGAAGTAAAAGCTTCGTTAGGTGCAAAATTCACCTTTACTAAACATCTTGTCTATATTCGCAACCCATTATTAAGAACCGTATTGCGTAGATTCATTGGTCATTTTGAAAGTGACAAGGAGAAAGTAACATGACATGTCCTATTATTCTCAATTTTGATAGAAGTGTTGGTGAAATTTGTCATGCTAAAACGATTGATTTTACCCAATGGCAAGATGTGATTCGTTTTGGTTGTACTAAGAAAAAATTTCACCAATTTAATGATGTGTTACAGCAATCTTTACCTGAAAACCATGGCACGGTATTAATGGGTAGTGGTGATTATCACCATATTTCATTATTACTGATTGAAAATCTAGCTAAACAATACTCTGCCGAGAATCCAATTCAAGTCGTAATTTTTGATAATCATCCAGACAATATGCGATATTTGTTTGGTATTCATTGTGGTTCATGGGTTAGTTATGTGGCAAGTTTGCCTTTTGTTAGTCATGTACATGTACTTGGTATTACGTCTCATGATATTGGGCTTTCTCATTTTTGGGAAAATAGATGGTCAGCGCTTTTTCATAAAAAGTTGACTTATTGGAGCTTGGAGGTCAATGTTGCATGGGCCAAAAAATTTGGTTTAGGACACGCTTTTCGACATTTTGCAACACCAGATGATCTTATTGCGAGCTTTTTATCAGAACAGTATCACAGTGCACAACCCGTTTACTTATCGATTGATAAAGATGCATTGAGCGAAGATGTAATTCATACCAATTGGGATCAAGGTAAGCTACAAACATATCATATTCTTGATACTATATCATCAATAAAACCTAGAATTATTGGTAGTGATATTACGGGAGAGCTATCTATATGGCAGCCATCAAATTGGTTCAAACGTTTACTCAGTTCGCTCGATAAACAACCTACCATATCGCCAGATAAGCTTATCAATTGGCAACGAGAGCAACATCAACTTAATTTAACCTTATTAAAGGCATTAGCAGTATAAACTGGCAAAAAAGTTTTAGGAAAGCAGGTATTTTAGGTATAAAGCCTTACCTACCTTCCCATTATTGTGATCAGAATTTAATGTTGATGATTGTGTAAATTTTGTTTAGATAATTTACTTTCTGCTAAAGCTAAAAAGAGAATACCTGAAACAATTAATATTGCACCTATTAACTTGAATAATGTAATAGGTTCGTGAAATAACCAGATTGAAACAATCATAACTGTCACAACTTCAAAATGTGATGCAGCAAAAGCAGGGCCTACAGGTGCTTTTTTTAATAATGTCATCCAAGTGAAGAAAGTAAGAATATATCCTACTATTGAAATATAAATCCAAGGATTGGTAAATACTCGGATTAACCATTGAATACTCATTTCTAATGGTTGAGCTTCGATAGCCGTTAATTTAAAACTACATTGCGCAATTGTGTCAAAAAAGAGCAATACAGAAAATCCAATTAAATAAAATCTAGCCATATTAAGACATTCCTACAAAAATGACACCAGCTGTGATTAATAGCATCCCAATTAAGCGATAAATGGTTAGTAATTCTTTAAAAATAATTCGACCAACTAACATAATCGTAATGATATTAAATGAAGCAAGTAATACGCCTTGAGAAAGAGGGACTAAGGTTAAAAAGGCTAGCCATAATAAAAATTCAGCAATATAAGATATAACACCAACCCAAATCCACTTATTTTTCGATAAATCTAGCCAGTAGTACCAACCATCGCGATTATTTGGCGCGATGGCTGCAAATTTAAAAGCGACTTGTCCTAGCGTATCAAAACAGATATTACTAATCCAAAGTATAATAACTAATGGTGACATTATGCTTTTATTCCTTCTGCGATATTATCAAAGAACGATGCACACTCTTTGATCACTTCACGGCGTTGGCTGTCAATAGTAATTAAATGATAACTATCATTTAAGACCACTAATTTTGTTGAGCCTGATACCGATTTTTCAACCAATTTGGCATTAGTTTCTATATTGGCGATATCATCATTGCCTGAATGCATAATTAAACAAGGCGAAATTACTTTAGGTAATTGTTTGCGCATCTCTTTTGCCAATAACTGCATTTCGGCAAGTGCAGGAAACGGGTTACCAGCAAGCCCTGCTGATGCCGCATCGCCACTTAACATGCTTTCGGACACTACTGCGCGAATGCGTTCATCTTTAAGTCCATAGGGTGGTTTTTCAATGAAAACCTTTTTTTGAAAAATACCCAATTTTTTAAAATAGACTAATAAGAAGAAAAGTTTTTTTGCCCAAAATGGCATACTCCAACCATCATAACAAAATGTGGGGGCTAAAACGCCAACACCTTTAATTTGTTCAGGTCTATCGGCAGCAAGTTTTAGTGCAAGTAGCGCACCCATTGATAATCCAGCAACAAAAACATTATCTACATGCTGTGCTAAATAATCTGCGCCATCTTGTACGCTTTTATACCAATCTTGCCATGTTGTTTTACACAGATCTTCTTCAGTACCACAATGCCCAGCTAATTGGATTGCATAGACAGTAAATCCAGCTTTATTTAATCCATTAGCTAAAATGCGCATTTCATTAGGGGTACCAGTTAAACCATGAATCAAAAGTACGCCATTTTTGTTACCTGGTAGAAAGTAAGATAAATCTTGAATTGTACTCATTAATATTCCTTTATTTTACCATCATGACAGGGATAACGGCATGTTGTGCCCGTTTTAATGCCGAGGTTACATCTGCGAAACTAGTAATCTTACAATGTTCAATTTTATTTTTTTCACAATAATTAACTAACTTGTCTTTGGCAAAAACGAAATCAACATTATGTGATACGCAATAGTCTGATGTACCGTCACCAACATATAATATTTGCGAAAAGTGCTGTTGTTTTTTTACATGATTACATTTGCAATTACCACTTTGCTTAATACAGTCCTTGTTTGCGTAAGGAAACTCAAGGCGCCAGCTGCGTGCGTTATTATGCATTAATTTATTAGCAAAAATTGGTAAATGTTCAATACCATGACGTTTTAAAATAAACTCAATGGCATAATCTAAACCGTCGCTGACCACATGAACGGGAATATTGTTCTGTTCTGTATAATGAATAAAAGCTTTAAAATCCGGGTCTATTTCAATTTGTGATAAAACTTGATTGAGTTCATCTAAGCTTGCATCCATTAATGCAATTTGTTTACTCATACATTCTTGAGAGCCAATTTTACCGTTAACCCACAATTCTTCAAGCTCATCACAACCATTTTGACCAAAGTGGCTTAGTAAAGTATCGGTGACATCTTTAACACTAATCGTACCATCAAAATCACACAAAACAATTGGCGTGTGATTTTGTGGATAAGATGGATGAAAAAGATGGTTCGCTATTGATGAAAAAGTATTCATTTTGATAAAAAATAGTCTATTTATAGATATTGGCGTAAATTCTCTCATAGAGTTGCTATAAACTTTGTAGCCTCTTTGTATATATTTTGTAACGGGAAAAAAATTATCTGTATAATGAGGTATCTCTAGGTACAAGCTACAGTAATCGAGAACAGATAATGAGTGAACGTATATTAATCATTGAAGATGATCAGCGCTTAGCTAATTTAATTCAAGTTTATCTAATTCGGCAAGGATATCTTGTTGAATGGCATAATAGTGGAGAAGGGGCAGAAGAAAAGATTCAACAACTTAATCCCGATCTAGTTATTTTAGATGTAATGTTACCTGTAAAAACAGGTTTTGATATTTGTCGAGATATTCGTACATGGTTTAGTAATTTTATACTGATCATGACAGCAAGTGAAGATAATATTGATGAAATTGTTGGGCTTGAATTGGGAGCGGATGATTATTTAGCAAAACCAGTTGAACCCAGATTATTATTAGCGCGAATACGAGCTTTATTACGACGGAAACAGATAGAAACCGACAAAGACAATACGAAAGAGTTTGTTTTACCACAGAATAATAAAACTTTAATATTTGATAATCTAGTCATAGACGGTGAAAACCGAAAAGTACTCTTGCACGAGCAAGAAATTGATTTAACTACTGCCGAATTCGATCTGCTATGGTTGCTTGCTTATAATGCGGGAACTATTCTTTCTCGAGATGATATTTTTTCTCAAGTAAGAGGGATCGATTTTGATGGTAGCGATCGTTCTATTGATGCTCGTGTTTCAAGACTTCGTCGTAAATTACTCGATGATCCAGATAATCCGTCTCGCATAAAAACAGTGCGAGGAAAAGGCTACTTATTTATGCGAGAAGGAGAAAATCATTGAGTCAATTATTAGCCAAGCCGCTATTTTTTAATCGCCGTATTGTATTTTATCTAGTTATTTTACTTTTATTGCAAAGTATTATTGCTTATGGTGCTTTATTGGTTTTTGATTCATTACCTTCATCATTAACCGATATGCCAGATGATCATGTTGTATTTCGTGAATCTCAACGAGGTACAGTGAATCTGATTCGTATGCAAATTAAAGAACATAAAGATCGACCCCTTCAAGAAGTGGTTAATGAATTGCAACCTTATTTTGGCTACCCTATCGAAGTGTTACCAATTAACACACCGTTACCTGATACTGTGCTTAACGAGTTAAAAAAACTTGGTTTTTCTTATGATGGTGATAATGAGATTGTTTATATAGATTTAAAAGATGGCAATTTGCTTCAATTAGGCCCGATTGTAATGCGGGATATTTTGGCATCCAATACCATGTCGTTGACCATCTTTCTTGTTATTTGGGCTTTGTTTAGTGCTATTGTTTTTTTTATTTTAATTTATATGGCTTTTAGTGCCGTATGGAAGGATCTAGTTAATATCAGACAAACCGCCGAGCAGTTAGGGCAAGGTAATTTAAAAGCCCGAACCGAAAATGTTAAAGGTTGGTTATTTAAGCCGCTAGCAAATGTTTTAAATAATATGGGAACGCATATTGAACATCTAGTTGGTACCAATCAAACAATCTCTCATGCGATGGCTCATGAATTACGTACACCTCTTGCCCGTATGCGATTTGAACTTAGTATGCTTGAAGAGTCAACCGATGAAAAAGAGAGATTTTTGCTACAAAAAGGCATGAGTGATGATATTAATGAACTTGAGACATTAATCAATGCTAGTTTAAATTACTTTAAAATTCAGCAAAGCAATGTTGAATTAAACTTCACGAGGGTATCATTAAAACAGTGGAGTGAAAAAGTTTGCCAATCCCTAACATTATTTAAACCAAAAGGATTTGAACTAACTTGTAATAGCCAAGATGCATATGCAATGATTGATACTAATTTAGTTGAAACCATAGTTAAAAATTTGTTACTAAATGCTTTTAAGTATGCAGCACATAAAGCAGTTTTGAATATCACAAAACAAGAAAATCGAGTCATTCTTGAAATCGATGATGATGGTGTGGGCATTCCCTTTGATGCACGTGAAAAGATTTTTATGCCTTTTGCCAGACTTGATACGAGCCGAACTCGCTCAACTGGAGGTTATGGACTCGGTTTAGCTTATGTAAAACTAATGGCAGAATTTCATAATGGTAAAGCCTTTGTTGTCACTAGCCCACTAGGTGGAGCAAGATTTGTGGTTTCATTGAAATCGGGTGATGAATAAAAATAATTAGTTGTATTTTTAGCGAAAACCGTCAGGTAGAGCTTTTATTTTGTTTAATTTTTTATTTTTGTATTTTTGCTAAAAAGATATGTTTTTTAGTTAAAAATAGCAGGGTTTAATCAAAGATTAATTTTGTCGATGTGAATCGTTTGTTTTCCATTTCAGAAATAAGAAAAATTTGTTATATTCATTACATAATAAGCAATAATATAGCAAATATTCTCAATTTGTTATTAATAAATATATCACCAGAGGTTTTTTTATGAGCGGTTCATTACCGAGCGAAACAGATAATCGTCCATCTAATTTTATTCGCCAAATTATTGATGCTGATTTAGCAGCAGGAAAATATAAAACTACGCACACACGTTTTCCTCCAGAGCCTAATGGTTATTTACATATTGGTCATGCTAAATCAATATGTTTAAATTTCGGTATTGCGCAAGATTATAAAGGTAAATGTAATTTACGTTTTGACGATACCAATCCGACTAAAGAAGATATAGAGTATGTTGAGTCGATTAAAGAAGATGTCCGTTGGTTAGGGTTTGAATGGGATGGCGAAATTTGTTACTCATCTGACTATTTCGACCAATTATATGAATATGCTATTGAGCTAATCAATAAAGGACTTGCTTATGTTGATGAGCTTTCAGCTGATGAAATCCGTGAATATCGAGGAACACTTACTCAGCCGGGTAAAAATAGCCCTTATCGTGATCGTAGCATCGATGAAAATTTAGCGCTTTTTACCCAAATGAAAGAGGGAAAATTTGCCGAAGGAAAAGCATGTCTGCGTGCTAAAATTGACATGGCATCACCATTTATTGTGATGCGAGATCCAGTATTATATCGTATTAAATTTGCAGAACATCACCAAACAGGTAATAAATGGTGTATTTATCCAATGTACGATTTCACCCACTGTATTTCAGATGCGATTGAAAATATTACCCATTCACTTTGTACACTTGAATTCCAAGACAATCGCCGTTTATACGACTGGGTATTAGATAATATTACAATCGAGGCACGGCCTCATCAGTATGAATTTTCAAGATTAAATCTTGAATATGCGATTACTTCAAAACGTAAATTAAATTTACTTGTGTCAGAAAAGATTGTTGATGGTTGGGATGATCCGCGTATGCCGACTGTTTCAGGCTTACGTCGTCGTGGTTATACACCAGCTTCGATCCGTGAATTTTGTCGTCGAATTGGTGTGACAAAACAAGAAAATACCGTAGAAATGAGTACTCTTGAGTTTTGTATTCGCGAAGATCTTAACGAAAATGCGCCTCGTGCTATGGCGGTGCTCGATCCGGTTAAAGTTGTCATTGAAAACTTCTCGGATACTATTGATGAAGTGCTTAATATGCCAAATCATCCAAATCGTCCTGAACTGGGTCATAGAGAAGTCACTTTCACTCGTGAAATATATATTGATCGTGCAGATTTTAGAGAAGAAGCCAATAAAAATTACAAACGTTTAGTATTAGGTAAAGAAGTGCGATTGCGTAATGCCTATGTGATTCGAGCAAATCGAGTAGAAAAAGATGCCGAAGGTAATATTCAAACGATTTATTGTAGTTATGATCCAGCAACCTTAAATAAAAATCCTGAAGATGGCCGTAAAGTCAAAGGTGTAATTCATTGGGTTTCAGCTAAATTTGCAAAACCAGCCGAAATTCGCCTGTATGATCGTCTATTTAATACGCCAAATCCAGGTGCAGCAGAGGACTTTTTATCAACCATTAATCCTACCTCGTTAGTGATTAAGCAAGGTATTGTTGAACCAAGTTTACAAAAAGCTCAAGCGGGGCAAGCTTATCAATTTGAACGAGAAGGTTATTTCTGTTTAGATAGCAAATTTGCAACTGAAGATAAGCTAGTGTTTAATCGAACCGTAGGGTTAAGAGATAGCTGGAACGAAGCGTAATTTAATATGCTACCATTCGCCGGCTTAAGTCGGCGAATGTTCGTTACCACAATGACTTAAGCCAAAATTAAAGCCTTTTATTGTCTCTATCATCTTATCTAATTAAAAATTATCAGTATTTAGATGTGTGGTGCACTCAATGGAGTAAATTTCTATTAAGTGCTTCTTTCTAGTCATTTTTATATTTTAGCTTTCATTTTTATGACTTTTTAACTTCGTTAAGTAATTTTAATGCAATAATAATTAATATGATAGCGCCAATAACTAAGCTACCCCAAATTAACCATTTAGGTAAAATTGAATCTCTTGTCGGATCATTATTTGCTTGGGATAATACTTTTTGACCTGCTAGTTTAATATTTTCACCAACAAAGGCTTGTGGTACATCAACTACAGATATTGAATCTGAAAGTAATGCTTTTTCACTTAACGATGCAGACATTGCTTTTGCTGATCCCCAGGCTAGAATGAAGGGACCATTATTGGCGCTATTAAAAACAACACTCATGCGATTGCGGTAAGCTGTTAGTTGTGGTGCTTCATCAAAGCTTGCGTTGATGGCTTTAATTTTTAATTGTTTAATAATTAATCCAGCACTGATATGTTGGCTATGATCATTGCTATCTAAGTTTCGAATAATATAGTCATCAAGTTTATGCCATGTTTTATCTTTGTCATCGGTTTTATAATAGATGCTAGTAGGTAAAACCATACGTGGGTTTTGTAGCTTAATTGATAACTCTCTAACTGGTTGAGGTGATGGTAACTGATAAGTTGCTTCTTGACCATCTGATGATATTAGTTCGAAGTTAATTGGGAAAAGAGCTAATTTTGGTGTTTCTTTTCTTGAAGTAAATTCAATTTTTTCGGCGTTAGGAATAGTGGATTGATCTGACTTTAATAATAAAATCCAATAGCGTGCTTTGTAATTAGTGTTTGTTGGTATATCAATTGTATTTACTCTAAGTGACTGATTACTATTGTTATCAGTCAAAGACATCATTGGAACATTATTGAGTGCAGTTTGCCAATTACTTAAATCTTGGCTATAAAGCAATTTGGCGGATGCTTGCCAATTTTGACTTTCAGTTACATCAAAATCAATGGATAAACGACTTATGGCTTGTTCTAACTTAACATTTTCGGGAATTTGCAATAAATACCTTGCGTTATAGCCTCCTTGGCTATTTGCTTTATCGAGATAGATTTGAACATCTTTATTGTTGATATTGATATTATACTGTTCAATCGCCATTTTGCTTTGATCTTCATCTTTGTTTTCATTTAACGCGTAAATGGCTACTGGGAAAGTTTGATTATTATCACTTTGCTGATAAACATTGACTAATGCATAAGGTACAGGCTGACCTTTTTGGTTAAAAATGCGAATATCATCTAATGAACTTGATAATGTTTGTGTATAAACATCATGAGTCAGTTCTATTCGGCTATACATGCTAGTATCGTTGGAGATATCAATCATGGCACCATAGGCATACTGATTAGTTTTGTCTATCGCTTGGCTAAATCCACTTATTAATAACAGCGAACTCAATAAAAATTTTTTCATAATTTTTTATCCATAATAATCAATAACATTCATGAATTTTTATTTATTGTTATATTAAACTGAATGATATTATCAGAATGATTTCTGAAAACGTCATTGTTAAACTTAAACCTATTTTTTTATAGTGTATTTATTCATCAGTATCACCATTTTTTAACTTAGGCGGTAATGGTGCTAGATATCCAATTAACAGCATTAATAACGCAACACCAATAAAGGCAAATGCACGAAGTAATCCATCAAGCTCACGGATATCTACAAAGATTAATTTAATAATAACGATCACTTGAATAAATTCACCGCTATACCATATTTTCCGAAGTGAATAACGGTGTCCAATAGTCACCAATATTACTGCAGTTAACATCCAAAGTAATGATGCAGTCATTTGGACAATATTATTGTGCCATAAAGAATTAGCTGTCCAAGATATGTCAAATATTTGGCTTAAGCAGCGTAAAACGATACTGTTTCCCCAGAAAAAGGTTAAAACAATTAAAGGCACTAGAACCATATTAGGTAATGGTATTTTAAAGTTTGCAAGATTCATTATCCTGCTATTTAGTTGTAAATGGTTTATTGCAAGTTTTAACCAAACGCTAAACATCATTAAAGCAAAGATTGCACTTTCTTCAAGTGGATTAATGATAGGAACATAATTCCAATAAATGATTTGACCACTCATACCAAGCCCAATTATTAAATAAAATCCTAAATAGATAACAATAGGTAATAAGCCTATCATCCAATAAGATTTAATTAATGATATTGTGGTCATAATTTGGCGTTTAATCAGTGTATAAAATAGCAGAATAATGCTGCTAGCAATAGTTGCAGTTACACTCCATTTTATTACTTCGTATCCCCATGGTAATTGATTAAGTAAATGAGTAGATTCTCGTGTTATCCAGTATAAAATCATCCAAAATAAACTGATGTGTAACATATCAAATAAACGATAAGTATTTTGTTTATTTATTTTAAAACTACGATTTACAATACTGTTTGTGATAAGTGCCTTTCCAATATGTAAATAATAGTAAGCACTAACAAAGGCTATGACCCAAACCACGTTCCAAATGCCAGAGTTTAATAAATAGCAGGATTCGGCATAACTTTTAAACAAAGCTAGTAATATCATTAGCCATAAGGTTAACCCAGAATAACAGAGCTGATGCCAATTGATTTTTTTCCCAACGATATACCATAGCCATGAAGAAAAAGTGAAGCATAATAAAATTGGTAATACTTTTGATGTTGTATTGTCAATATGTAAATGAACACTTGATAAAATCCAGATTACCCAAAATATAACAGCAACAGCGATAAACATCGTTTTAAGTAAATTATTTGTATTAATTCTACAACCATAGCAATGCCATAAACAGGCATTCACTAGCAAAATGGCACTTATAATACCAAGTAGTAGTGTAAGTGAGCTCGGATTTAATTGTTCATATTCGAAAGATATACAAGCGGAAACAATACCAAATAATGTAATTGCGACACCTAATAAAGCAGTACGATAATGTTTTTGCGAAAGCATAATCCAACTTAATGCTGTTCCTTCAAATAACCAAATTGTGGCAGTCCAATTGGCACTAAAGGCAAGTGGAATAGCCAACGTACTAAATGATAGACCAATGGCCAAGCCATAAAGCGAGATTTTTTTTGCTGAAGATTTCAATAAGCGCAGAATGAAATAAGAGCCAAAAATATAAAATAGACCAAATGCCAATGATGAAAATGCAGGTCCGAATTCCCACTGATTGGTAATAGAATATTGTAATGCAAAACCAGATAACGGTGTGCCAAATAGTAAAATTAAATCAATAGCATTTTGATTATGTTCTTTATTAAAACATCGAACCGAGAATAAAACAGCTAAAATACCATAAATTAACATATTAGCGATGATAAATATTTGGCATTCAATGTAAAACTCAGGGCAAAAATTACTCATTCCCCATAGTAGAGATATTACAAAGGTGAATAAAAATCCTAATAAATTAAGTATTCGCCAAGACTGCCAGATGCTAACAACTAAAATAGCACTGGAAATCATCAAATAATAACTAAATAAAGCAATATGATTGTCTGAACCATTGGATAGTAAAATCGGTGTCACATAACCGCCGATACTGGCCATAATTGCTAAGCTCATAGCTCTTTGCAAAATGGAAAATAAAATGCTTGTTGAGCAAATGATTAACAAAATAGTAAACGTCATTAACATAGGTACAAGTTCGTATAACCTATAGGCGGCAAATATGGTCAGATATAAAACAGCAAAGGCACCGCCTTGTAGTATTAAGGCGTAGATTTCTCGTTTATGTCTTAATTTCCAACCGATTCCTAACAAAACAAAACCTAATACTAAGGTTCCTAAGATCCTGATCTCAGGTGAAATATAATCATGTTCAATACTGTATTTAAATAGATAGGTTAGACCTAAAAATAAGATCACAATAGCAATTTTGGCAATTACATTGCCTTTAATTAACCAATTAAAAAAAATAAATAACGGATTGGGTTCAGTACTTGTAACTGGTCTGTATTGTGGGTTAAATGGATCTGTTGTTTGTGATGTAGTTTCATCAAGATTGATTTTTTCTTGTTCTGGAGTTTCTATCGCCAGAGATTCGCTAACTAATGTTGGTAACTCTTCTTCCTGACTGAGTTCTTGATATTGAGAATCGGGTTGTTCTACTGTTACTGAATCAAGTTGCATATTTTCTTGTAACAGGGCGGGGGCATTTTTCTCATTAAGTTGCAAAAGTCCATCGTTTAAATGGTTATTATTAGCTGCACAAGGTAAAGAAATTTCGGTTGGAGGCTCTATTTGAACAGCAATATCCGCTGTTTCTTCAGTAGTATTGCAATTTGAATATTCAAATTGCGAATTAGTATTATCGTGCTCAATATCCTCTTTTTCATCTGAATTTTCTGAATAATTAATTGGCTCGGACGTCGTTTTATGAATTAAATTGGAATTTTCTTCTAACTCAACCGAGCTATTTTGCTGATAAAGTTGTTCTTTGAGTGATAAAAGGGTTTCTTGTACCTCTGTTAACTGAATTCTTAACCGGACAATTTGATCTTTCAAACTAGAAAGATTAATAAATGCCACTATAATTATTACTACTGCGAAGAATAAGAAATAAAAAAGAAATTCCATACCAATTTTTCCTTATATTTTTTATTTCATGATCACTTATTTGTTTTTATCGTTAATTAAAATATTAAGTTAGTATTTTGCTGATGAACAGTAAATCAGTAATTAATCAATAAATCAATATGTTTGAATAAACTATCATTAGAGTAACTTGATAATAATTTGTTTTTTTATTTAGAATTTTAGTTAATTGAAATTTCTTTGCTAAAATTTAACAGTTAAATGAAATATAAAAGCTCTAGTACTAAATATCTTATAAATGCTTGAGTTTACTAAAAACGCTTAAATAGAAAATTCAATAAAATCAATACTCTACCTGAATGATTTTAGAGTAAAAAACTTTTTCATAATACTGCAAGGTCAATATACCTACCTTATTCCTGTATCAAAATATCCTAACCCTCATACTTAATTCATTTCACTTACCAAAATAGATCCAATTCTTAGTAAAAAAAATTATATATCATATTGATTTTATTTTTCTTTTTGGTTATTTCTTTTGGTTAAAAAACAGAATTTTTATCTATCTCCTGATTAACTGTATTTAATATAGCCACATCGTGCGCTTTCTTTTATAATATTGTCTTATTTCTTCTCTATTTTTAGCTTAAAAAGAGTAATTTTTATGAAAATTTTAGCTGGCTGCTCTGCGTTATCTCCATTTCGTATTAGTAAAATCTTATCTGCTTGTTGTAAGAAATCTATCCCTGTTATCAATATTGAAGCCCAATACCTGCATTTTATTGATTTGGCAGGCGAATTGACGGCTGAACAACAGTTAACGTTAGATAAATTATTACAATACGGTCCAAAAAATGCACAAATCAATGTTAAACAAACGGCTAGCAAGCAACTCTTTTTAGTGGCGCCAAGAGTGGGAACGATTTCGCCTTGGTCATCAAAAGCAACTGATATTGTACATAATTGCGGTTTACCACAGATTCGCCGTATTGAGAGGGGGATTGCTTATTATGTGCAAGTAAGTTCAGAATTAACCGATTGGCAAAAAAACGATTTTATAGCATTAATTCATGATCGCATGATGGAAGCAGTCTTTAGCCATGTTGATCAAGCCGAGCAGTTATTTCATGTTGAATCACCTGCGCCAGTGACAACCATTGATTTATTAGGTCAAGGTCGTGCTGCATTAGATGAGGCTAATCTTAAATTAGGTTTGGCGTTAGCATCTGATGAGATTGATTATTTAGTTGAGAACTTTAAAAAACTAAATCGTAATCCTACTGATATTGAACTTTATATGTTTGCACAAGCCAATTCCGAGCATTGTCGTCACAAGATTTTTAATGCCGATTGGGTTATTGATGGGGTAAAGCAGCCTAAATCACTGTTTAAGATGATCAAAAATACTTTTGAACACACTCCTGATTATGTTTCGTCCGCTTATAAGGATAATGCCGCAGTGATGGACGGTTCAATCGTTGGGCGCTTTTTTGCGGATAATGAGAATAAAACCTACTGCTATCATCAAGAATATGCAGATATTTTAATGAAAGTTGAAACACATAATCATCCAACAGCAATATCACCTTGGCCGGGTGCGGCAACGGGCAGTGGAGGTGAGATTCGTGATGAAGGTGCAACTGGTCGAGGTGCTAAACCTAAAGCTGGTTTAGTAGGGTTTTCAGTTTCTAATTTACGTATTCCTAATTTTGAACAACCTTGGGAGCAAAATTTTGGTAAGCCTGATCGCATTGTGAGCGCCTTTGATATTATGATGGATGGCCCTTTAGGTGGTGCGGCGTTTAATAATGAATTTGGGCGTCCAGCTTTATTAGGGTATTTCCGTACTTATGAAGAAAAGGTTAATAGCCATAATGGCGAGGAGCTTCGAGGTTATCATAAACCGATTATGTTAGCTGGTGGTATGGGTAATATTCGCCGTGAACATATCCAAAAAGGTGAGTTTCCAGCTGGCTCTAAACTGATTGTTTTAGGTGGTCCTGCTATGAATATTGGCTTAGGTGGCGGGGCGGCTTCGTCTATGGCGTCGGGTCAGTCTGATGCTGATTTGGATTTTGCTTCTGTTCAGCGTGATAATCCTGAAATGGAGCGCCGTTGTCAGGAAGTTATCGATCGCTGTTGGCAACTTGGTGAAAATAATCCTATCTTATTTATTCATGATGTTGGTGCTGGTGGTTTGTCTAATGCAATGCCTGAACTTGTTAGCGATGGTGGGTGTGGTGGTCAATTTGAGCTTCGTAAAATACTTAGCGATGAACCAGGTATGTCACCACTAGAAGTTTGGTGTAATGAATCACAAGAACGTTATGTGCTTGCGATTCATCCCGATAAATTGGCATTATTTGCTGAGCTTTGTCAGCGTGAGCGTGCACCTTATGCGGTGATTGGTCAGGCAACCGCCAATAAGGCGGTTACCTTGCATGATGAGTATTTTAATAATCATCCCATCGATTTGCCATTAGATGTGCTACTTGGTAAAACGCCTAAAATGCAACGTGATGTTAAAACTCACCAAGCACATGGTGATAATTTTTCAACTTCTGAAATTAATTTATATGATGCGGTCAAACGCATTCTACATTTGCCAACCGTTGCCGAAAAGACCTTTTTAATTACCATTGGCGATCGTTCAGTGACGGGGATGGTTGCTCGTGATCAAATGGTCGGGCCTTGGCAAGTACCGGTTGCTGATTGTGCTGTGACTACTGCAAGTTTGGATAGTTATTATGGTGAAGCTATGTCAATTGGTGAACATGCGCCAGTTGCGTTACTTAATTTTGCCGCATCAGCAAGGCTTGCAGTTGGTGAGGCAATTACTAATATTGCCGCAACCAATATCGGTAATATCAAACGGATTAAGCTTTCAGCTAACTGGATGGCGGCGGCAGGACATCCGGGCGAAGATGCTGGTCTTTATGAGGCCGTTAAAGCTATTGGTGAAGAGTTATGCCCAGCTTTAGGGCTTGCTATTCCTGTTGGTAAAGATTCGATGTCCATGAAAACGACATGGCAACAAGATGGTGAGCAACAAACCATGACTTCACCATTATCATTGGTGATTTCGGCATTTGCGCGTGTTGAAGATGTGCGTAAAACAGTGACACCACAATTGCGTACTGATCAGGATAATACTTTATTGTTGGTTGATTTATCGAAAGGCCATCAAGCACTAGGAGCCACCGCACTAGCCCAAGTGTATCGTCATTTAGGGCAAAAAACAGCGGATGTCCATGATCCTAAAGAGCTGCTTGCTTTTTATAATGCGATTCAGGCTTTAGTAAGCCAAAATGCTTTGCTTGCTTATCATGATCGTTCTGATGGTGGACTGTTTGTGACATTGGCCGAAATGGCTTTTGCTGGACATTGTGGTATTGATGTAGATATTGCCTCGTTAGGTCATGATGTGATTGCTTCGTTATTTAATGAAGAATTAGGCGCAGTTATTCAAGTAGCTAATAATCGTTTAGATGATGTGATGGCTTGCTTTAAGCAGTTTGGCTTATCCCATGCGGTTCATGTTCTTGGTAGTGCTAAAACTGGTCAACAAATTATTATGCGTGATAACTCGGCTACAGTATACAGTGAATCACGCTTAACCTTGAGAACATGGTGGGCGCAAACGACATGGCAAATGCAACGTTTACGTGATAATCCTGAATGTGCAGATCAAGAACATCAAGCTAAACAAAATGAAGATGATCCAGGATTAAATGTGCAGCTAACTTTTGATCTGCAAGCCGATATTGCTGCGCCTTATATTGCCAAAGGTACAAAACCTAAAGTGGCCATTTTGCGTGAACAAGGTGTTAACTCGCATGTCGAGATGGCAGCAGCATTTGATAGAGCAGGCTTTCAAGCAATCGATGTACATATGACAGATTTACTTTCTGGTCGAATTACACTTAGTCAATTTAGTACACTGGTTGCTTGTGGTGGCTTCTCTTATGGCGATGTTTTAGGAGCAGGTGAAGGTTGGGCTAAATCTATTTTATTTAATAAAAAAGTGCGTGATGAGTTTGAACGATTCTTCCATCGCAAAGATACTTTATCGTTAGGGGTTTGTAACGGTTGTCAGATGATGTCGAATCTTAAAGATCTAATTCCGGGAGCGGATTTGTGGCCTCGTTTTGTTCGTAATTCGTCAGAACGTTTTGAAGCCCGCTTTAGTTTAGTGCAAATTCAATCAAGCCCTTCGTTGCTATTTACTGATATGGCTGGTTCGCATATGCCAATTGCTGTTTCACATGGGGAAGGACGTGTTGAAGTGGGTGATGATGTTCATCTAAGCCGTTTAGAGGCATCAGGATTAATTGCCGTACGTTATATTGACCATTTTGGCAAAGTAACACAGCAATACCCTGCTAATCCAAATGGTTCGCCAAACGGTATTACTGCAGTGACATCTCAAGATGGGCGGGCAACTATTATGATGCCACATCCAGAACGGGTATTTAGAACAGTAACTAATTCATGGCATCCTGATAACTGGGGTGAAGATAGCCCTTGGATGAGAATATTCCGTAATGCTCGTAAGCAATTAGGTTAAATAAAACAAAGATCGCCGACAATGGTGTCGGCGATATGTTTATTTGTTGAGTAGTTTAAGCAGTAACTGAGTGCTTTTGTCTTTCGATAAGTGGCTGCGCTAAAACGTGCTCCATTTTTCGTAATAGCTCGTCTGTTTCTTCCCAGTTAATACATGCGTCAGTCACAGATACGCCATATTTAAAGTTTTCTGGTAGTTGCTCGGAAGGCTGATTTCCTTCAAATAAGTTACTTTCAATCATTACACCAATAATTGAATTATTGCCTTTTTCTATTTGCTCGATAATGGAATTAGCAACAATAGGTTGATTTCGATAATCTTTATTTGAATTCGCATGGCTACAGTCAACCATTAAGTTAGGTAACAATCCTGCCTTTTTCATTTGTGTTTCGCACAATGCGACATTTTCAGCATCATAATTTGGTGTTTTACCGCCACGCAAAATAACATGTCCATGAGAATTGCCAGTTGTTTGTAAAACCGTTACTTGCCCTTGTTGGTTAATTCCTACAAAACGATGAGGCATAGAGGCTGATTTCATGGCATTAATTGCAACATCTAAACTGCCATCAGTTCCATTTTTAAAACCAACAGGCATTGAAAGCCCCGAGGCCATTTCTCGATGCGTTTGTGATTCAGTAGTTCTTGCCCCGATTGCAGACCAACTAATTAAATCGCCAATGTATTGTGGTGTGTTGGGATCTAGTGCTTCAGTTGCAATAGGCAAGCCAATTTGAGTAATATCAAGCAGTAATTTACGGGCTTTTTTTAGTCCATGCTCAATATCAAATGAGCTATCCATGTGAGGATCGTTAATCATACCTTTCCAACCAACAGTGGTTCTTGGTTTTTCAAAATAAACACGCATGACAATAAATAAGTGATCCTTAACTTCGTCTGATAGTCTTTTTAATTTATGCGCATACTCAATTGCAGCAACAGGATCATGAATAGAGCAAGGACCACATACAATAAGTAAGCGGTGATCACGTCGTTCTAAGATATCCACAACAGTTTGGCGTGATAAGGCAATTTGATTTTCTAAATCATGAGAAAGAGGGTAAAGCTGTTTGATTTCTTCAGGTGTGATTAACATATGTTCGTCTCTGATTCGAACATTATTTAAAGTATCTTTTAACATTTTATTTTCCTTGTTAAAATCATTTATATTTTTATATGTAAAATAACAATTACACAAACAATTATTATGTAAACACAAAATTACATAATAGTAAATGGAATTTTTATTATTTATCCAATCATAATTGTTTTATGATTTGTTATTTAATTATAAATTTAGTTTAAAAAGTTAGTGTAATGATAATTTAAGCAAATATTGTAATAAAATGTTTACATCTTTATAGCGGGTTTTTGATGGCTATTTTATGTTATGAAAGCATAATATTCTGCTGATGATAAGGCGTTATTTGGGTTATGTATATTTATTGAAAGTTTTAATGATTACTTTGATATTAAGTGACATAGCTGAAAAATATTTACGCTCTGCTACTTTACCAGCTAACTTAGCCGCATGATTATATATTTTTAGGCAATGTATTAAAACAAGCCAATTTTGTTGTTACCATTCTCCCATTAACAAAAAAAACTATTCAACTATTCACAAAAGAAAAATTAGCTTTAATGAGGCCTTCGGCAATACTTATTAATGATGCCTGTGAAAAATAGTTGATCAACAAGCGCCGCTTGAAGTACTAAAAATAAAACGAGCAAAGCCACAGGACTTGATGCATTTGAAATTGAGCCACTACCTACCAATTCCCCTTTTACGACAAACATTTATAATGTTTTATTATCACCTCAAGTCAGCTCTGCAATGGCTGAAATGTGATATGTGAAGGAAAAAATGTGCTGTTAATAATATCACGCAGCATTAAAAGATGAAAAATTTGCCGATAACTAGACCAACCTTGAAGCTAGCTAACTTGTATTCCATTTTGAATTCACCTATAATGCCTTAATATTGTTTTTTTATTTACAATTCACAATTGGGGCTGATTCTGGATTCGACGGGATTTGCGAAACCCAAGGTGCATGCCGAGGTGCGGTAGGCCTCGTAAATAAACCGCAAAAAAATAGTCGCAAACGACGAAAACTACGCACTAGCAGCTTAATAACCTGTATAGAGCCTTCTCTCCCTAGCCTCCGCTCGTAGGACGGGGATAAAGAGGAGTCAAACCCAAACGAGATCGTGTGGAAGCCTTGCTTGGGGTGGAAGCATTAAACCTAATCAAGCTAGTCTATCAGTAGCGTGTTTGTTCGCAGCGGGTAGATGAAATTCAAAAACAAACTACGCATGTAGTACCGAGGATGTAGAGATTTCGGACGCGGGTTCAACTCCCGCCAGCTCCACCACCACTAAAATAAAAATAATCAACAAAATCAATAAATCATAAAATAAAATCACTGTTTATTTATACATAAAACTGACTTAAAATAGACTATATCAGGACATAAAAATGCACGTGAAATGCACGTGACATTTTTCCAGAGTATTTTATGGCTTCATCTCAACAGTTCACATCCAAAAAATTCAACATAAAATAATTTTAAAAATTCACTTTTGCTCATCATGATAACAATAAACTACACACTACCAATTTACATACGTCAAATGCCCAAAGATTACAAAAATGAAATTACTGGCGAATGCTACATTATCAACAGCGACGACGATCACAATTACGTGTTCTATCAAACGCAGAAAACACTATATGATATCGCCGATTTTGTGATGCTACATGACGCTATTGAGTATTGTAAGTTGAAGATTGATAGTGTGTTTTGTTAGTTTATTTTACTAATTATAATTAATTTCTTAAATGAATTCCCCCCAGTTTTATTAATTAAGATGGGGAAAGGAATTTTATTTAAATCATTGAGTTGAAAGCACAAAGTTGTTTGCTAGTTAAGAAAAACCACTTCTCTTTCGCTCTTTTATGTCATTCATAACAAACATTTTTTCTAAATCAATTTGAAAGTAAAAATGAAATTATTTTTAATAGATAATTTATTTAATCTCCAATAGGTTTCCAACAACAATCTCTAACCACAATCACGTAGTTACCAAAAAAAATATGATAATCATATTTTTTTAACTCTTTTGTAATTTGAGTCATAATAGTTTCGTGCATTCTTTCTCTTTTAGTTATAATATAAAATTGTTTCCAATTTAATGTTATAGCTTCATTTCCATTTTTCCTCATTAAATCATTTAAGTTAGATACTATTGCTTTTACAGATTTTGCCATAATTAAGTCTCCTTTTAATTTAAAGTTGTTTATGATTATTTATATTACAGCATTTTTAGAATAAGTAAACAAAAATCTTGCCGCACCATTAAAACGACCTTAGAAAACGATTGAAGACTAATTACGTTTTACTTAAAATAAAATAGCGAATTGTAAAAAAATAGAATGTTAATCTAATTATTAATCAGAGTTTTTATGATTTATCTCATCTCTATTAAATGGTTATGATGGATATAAGAAATTAAATTTAAAAACAATGACGGTGTGAGAAATCACTTCTTCCTTGTTAATTGTGTTATCGCATTAGACTATTCAAATAAACGTCTTAAAGTATAATAGCCTTTACTTAATCTGACATTCAAGTTATTTTATAACACAAAAGGAGATTCAGAAATGAATCAAACAGCCAAAATCATAGGACTTTTAGAATTAAAGCACAATGCTCACAGACTTTGCCTGCTCAGCGCCCCAACTTGTGCTGGGGCTTTATTCTTTTTTATATTGTCCTTTCAAGCACCATAACCACCTTCTGCTCTCTAAGGATTAAGCGCTAAAAACTAAGGTGTAGTGCAATCAACGTTAGTAAAAAAGGTGCGATCTTGGTTAGAGCCGATGTGGCCCGTATCAATACTGACAGAGTAGGGAAACTGACTGTTACTTTTCACTACCTCAGATGTCCAGGAGCGATAAGTGAAGTCCGCATCAACGTAGTCTTTCATGTTGCCCCACTCCGAGAAAAAACCTCCACCTATTCGACGATGGTAGTTGTTCCCTGATGAATTAGGTGTTGCACCTGCCATAGTATCAGTACGGCTTCTTGCGAACGCATTGGTTAACTCCTTTACCAGTGGTAAACGATAACCCAAACTCTCACACCATTTTTTTTGATCAAAAAAGTTAGCGTGTTGACGTCCCCGATTGACGAACCACTGCCTCAATTCAAATCCATATTTCACCATTACTCGCCCACTAGCATCCTTGCCCTCTAGTACGAAGGTATGTGGTAAATTTGGCTTGTGAATTCCCCCAGGATTCGGGTTTGAATATTCTCTCGAGTTAGGACCATTTAACCATACTCTTACTACAAATTGCCCTTTATCTTTAATCCAATTATCACGCTGATCTGGCCTTGTCCAGTGCGCCGTTACTTTTATTCCATCATACTCAACAGGGGACCAAGTTAATTGGCTTAAATCTTGAACGGATGTATTTAAAATATCAAAGTATAAACCATCTGCCCCCATTGTTGGAAAATTATTTTTGTAAGCTCCTTCATCATTGGCTAAAACTTTGTATCCCCTATCTGGATCCCACTCAGGAGCACCTGCGAAAGAACTTCTACCGGGCTCCAGGTTAGGCCTTACAAAAAGCCAAATCTTCGGCTTCGGCTGCGGCGGTGGCGGTGGCGGCGGTGGCGGTGGCGGCGGCGGCGGCGGCGGCGGTGGCGGCGGCGGCGGTGGCGGTGGCGGTGGCGGTGGTGGTTCTGGTAATGGTGGTAATGAGCTAGATGAAAGTA